>DAOWDF010000040.1 GCA_030639165.1 Alphaproteobacteria bacterium | reverse complement strand
TTCTTAGGGGCGGGCCATGTATCTTGTGGCGTTTCAAGAGCTGTCTCAATGGTTTTGAGCAGCTCTTTCCCAGTCCTGCTATCTGCCATGTCTTTGGATATATTACGTATTTTAGCGAGAGCTTTAGCATTTTTGGGTGCTTGAGCAGCCATATCTGATAGCGCATCATCACGGATAACCCATGGTTTTGGTATATCGCGTTTCTGCGCTTTTAGCTCACGCCATGCGGCTAGCTCGCGCAATATTGCAAGAGTTTTAGGCTTTGGAGATTTTATCTTTATACGCTCCCACGCCTTATATGGGTCGTTGGCATAAGTTTCAGGGTTGTTCAGTATACGCTCTTCTTGCGCCACCCAGCTAGTGCGTCCGCGGCTTGCAAGCTCGTCTTTTAAACTTAAATATACATCACAGAGGTGGGTAACATCACCAAGTGCATAAGTTATTTGCTTATCGCTTAATGGGCGCAGTGACCAATTTGTGAATTGTGAGCTTTTATCTATTTGCGTGTTCGTAACCTGTTTAACAATATTATCATAGCCAACGCTATCACCATAGCCGCAAACCATGGCCGCTATTTGTGTATCAAAGATTGGGGCAACAACTTCTCCGCAAAGATTATAAAATATCTCCATATCCTGACGGCCAGAATGAAATATCTTAAGTACATTTTTATTCTGCATCAGCTCGAATAACGGTGCTAAATCAATCCCCTCAGAGAGCGGGTCTATGGCTCTGGCCTGTTTGTTGGGGCAGCTAAGTTGCACTAGACATAGTTTTGGGTAATAGGTCTTTTCGCGTAAAAACTCAGTATCAACAGTTATATATTCGTGGGCCGCCAGACTTTGGCATAATGTAGCGACATCTTCTGATTTTGTGATTATGGGCATGATTTCCTTAACTTTTTCTGGTCTACCATAATACAAGTTCATGAGATTTAGTCCAGCTTTTAAAAAATAGGCGTGACATTATATGCGTATGCGTTATAAATCAGGGTTTAATGGTAACTTTGAATATTACAGGATTAGATATAATGCACAGCTACAGAACTCATAATTGCGAAGCTCTTAGAAAAGAAAATGCTGGGGAGCAGGTTAAGCTTTCTGGTTGGATACACCGCATTTATGATTTGGGCGGAGTGCTGTTCATTATCTTGCGTGATACGCATGGTCTGACCCAATGTGTTGTGGAGCAAGATTCTCCGTTATTCGAAGCTTTAAGTAGCTACCGCGTTGAATCAGTTTTAACTATCATTGGTAAGGTTAGTGAGCGCTCTGCGGAGACTATTAATTCGAAAATGGCAACTGGAGAGATTGAAATTGAAATTGAAGAGGTGGAGCTACAATCTTCCGCTGATGTTATTCCGTTTCAGGTTTACGAAGATGACGGCGCTGGCGAGGATATCCGCCTTAGATACCGCTATCTTGATTTACGCCGCGAGGGGATGCAAAAGAAAATCCGCCTACGTAATAATGTTATTCGCACTATGCGTGAGAAGATGCATGCACAGGACTTCCAAGAGTTCCAAACGCCAATATTGACTGCTAGCTCTCCTGAAGGGGCGCGTGATTATCTTGTGCCATCACGTTTGCATCCGGGTAAATTCTACGCTCTTCCGCAAGCGCCGCAGCAATTCAAGCAAATGCTTATGATGTCTGGCTTTGATAAATATTTCCAAATCGCCCCATGTTTCCGCGATGAAGATGGAAGAGCTGATCGCCTAGCCGAGTTTTATCAGCTTGATGTTGAGATGAGCTTCGTTACGCAAGAAGATATTTTCAATACTATCCAGCCAGTTGTTCATGGCATATTTGAAGAGTTCTCTGACTTTACAGATGAAAAACGTGAAGTTATCTGGTGCCCATCTATTCCTTATAAAGAAGCGATGCTTAAATACGGATCAGATAAACCTGATCTTCGTAACCCACTAGAAATTTGTGATGTTACAGAAGTATTTGCTCGCGATGATGTCGAGTTCAAAGCATTTAAAGGCATTATCAATAAAGGCGGGGTAGTAAGAGCAATCCGCGCACCAAAAGTGTCAGATCAGCCTCGTAGCTTCTTCGATAAGCTAAACTCATGGGCGCAAGGCGAGGGCGCGTTTGGGCTTGGTTATATCTTATTTGCCGATGGTGCTGGCAAAGGTCCTATCGCTAAATTCATTCCTGAAGCTGCGCAAAATGCATTGAGAGAAGCTGCTAACCTAGAAGATGGCGACGCTATCTTCTTTATCTGTAACCAAGAACTTCCCGCCGCTAAATTCGCTGGGATTGCGCGTGATGCAATTTGTGATGCATTGCCAGAAGGCCATGAGTTTGCACGTGAGAAAAACGTCTATAAGCTTTGCTGGATTATTGATTTCCCGATGTATGAATTTGACGAAGCAGCGCAAAAAATTGACTTCTCACATAACCCGTTTTCAATGCCGCAAGGTGGGATGGCTGATCTGGATAATAAAGAGCCAACAGAAATCTACGCTTGGCAATATGACTGTGTTTGTAACGGCTTTGAGCTAGCATCTGGCGCAATTCGTAATCACCGCCCCGACATAATGGAAAAAGCCTTCGGCATCGCTGGTTACAGCAAAGAAGTGCTGGAAGAAGAGTTCGGCGGCATGCTTAATGCTATGCGCTATGGCGCTCCTCCGCATGGTGGCTTGGCCTTTGGTGTTGATCGTATAATCATGCTTCTGGCGGACGAGCCTAACTTGCGTGAGGTTTACGCCTTTGTCATGAACGGTCAGTATGAAGATCAAATGATGCAAGCACCATCCGCCGTTGATCCTGAGCAGCTCAAAGCTTTAGGCTTAAAGATTAACTTGCAAAAGAAACTCACCGATGCTGCTTAATGCATGGAGTTGACACTATTTCGTCATGCCCGCGGCACTGCAGAGCAGTGCTGAAACTGCGGGTATCCACGAAGACAGCTAGCAAAGCTAGCTGACATATAGACACCCCGCCGCAGGTATTAGAGCTACCGCTCTAACCGTGGGGTTGCCTAATGCATTGTTGGTTTCTTACCAATCTTGTCTTGGTACATGCCTTGATCTGCTGCTTCTATCACTGTCTCGATAGTGTCACCTTGTCCGTATTCCTTCAGGCCAAGGCTAGCGCGGATATCAATGGTTTTACCTTGCCATTCAAATGATAGGTTGTTGAGGTCTTGCCCCAGCTTTTTCGCACGTTTCATAGATTTAGTAATAGTTGTGTTGGAAAATAAAATGATAAACTCATCACCGCCAATACGAGCCGCTATATCCATTTTCCGCACCGCATTTTGCAAAAAATAGCCAACAATTTTAAGTGCTTCATCACCAGCCAAATGCCCGAAGCTGTCATTTATATTCTTGAAGTAATCGAGGTCAATCATAATTACAACGCCGCCTTTATTGATGCCTCTATTTGTAAGGTCTATTTCTTTTTTTAATGCCTCATAAAATCCGCGCCTATTTGTAAGTCCAGTAA
>DAOWDF010000327.1 GCA_030639165.1 Alphaproteobacteria bacterium | reverse complement strand
TTTACTATTTCAATCGATTTACTCTCAATTATCGGAAGTGATAAATCACTAAGCTCCCCGTCAAGCTTGATAGCTACACTAACCTTAGCCAGCGATTTAGATATACTTTGCGCAATCTCCATACCCGTGGTTCCACTAGCATATTCACGCACAGAACCATCAGGCATAGTAATTTCTATCATATTCTCTAAAATGGCTTGTTCCGACATATTTTTTTGCTCCACTGCATTTACCATCTTGAATATATAGTAAAAACCACGGAATAACGCAAGCAGCAAGGAAACAAGATCTCTCCGCTTCGCGTTCGAGATGACAATATTTAAAATAGCAAACTACATTTATGTACGGCTAGAAAAATAAGGCGAAGCGTATATTTATACGTGAGCCGCAGTTTGACAACGTCCGTACTTGAATGCAGGCCGCTATTAACGTTCGTTCATGGCGTTATCGAGGGTCTTTACAAAAGGCTTAAGCAAATATTGCATCACGGTTTTGTGCCCTGTTAAAATGTCAACGCTCGCCACCATACCTGGGATTATCGGCAAAACCTCACCCCTGCGTCTTAGCTCGGTTTCATAGGTGCGCAAACGCACGCGATAAAAGAAATTACCCTGCTCATCCTCAATAGTATCGGCAGAGATATCAATAAGCTCGCCCTTTAAACCACCATAAACAGAGAAATCATAAGCCGTGATCTTGATCACTGCTTCTTGCCCTGGGTATATAAAAGCACGATCAGATGGCTTTATCTTCGCATCAACTATGAGCTGATCATCCTTCGGCACAATCTTGATCAAATCCTCACCAGCGCGCACAACGCCGCCAATAGTATTCACTGTAAGCTCCTGCACAGTGCCATCCACAGGAGATTTAATCTCTCTGCGCCCTTTACGCTCTTCAAGACCGCTAAGTCGCTCCCTAATTTCATTTAGCTCAACAATCTTCACCGATAGCTCTTCTTGCGCCTGCGCCTGCGCAGTTTGATGAGCATCATTAAGTCGCGCCGTAGCCTCATCAATCGCAGAATTAGAACGTGGGAGGCTAGCTTTCAGACCGTTAAGCTCGGAAACACGTTCCTTAATTCCGCGCTCCAGCTGCAATAATTCAAGCTTAGGCGCAGAACCACGCTCCACCAATGGCTTAATTAAATTCATTTCCTGACGTTGCAAGTGAATAACACCCTTCAAATCACCTATACGTGTATTTAGCTCATCAACCTCCTGCTGGCGTTGAGTTTTTTGCTGCTGCAGAACATTAATTTGCCCATCAAGCTGTAACATATTAGCGCGAAATGCCTTTTTCTCCTCAACCACACTATCGGGAGCGCCATCAATAACTTCTTGTGGAAATTCAAACGCCTTATCACCAGCGGCCTGAGCCTGCAAACGAGTTATAGAGGCAAGTAGCCCTAAATAACGCACTTGATTTGCGCCTAAATCTGCAGAAGCCTCAATATCACGCAACCGCAAAAGAGTTTGCCCCTGAGTGACTTCATCGCCCTCCTTTACCAAAAACTCCTCAACCATACCCGCATCAAGGCTTTGTAATGCCTGAACCTCGCTCGAAGGGATAATCTTTCCATCACCGCGCGTTACCTCATCTAATGTTGCCAAATTAGCCCAAAGAAAAAATATCAAGAAAAAGGAAGTTATCGCCACCAATAAAAGATGCTTGGATAAAGATAGATCATCATCTGCCTCAAAAAACGAGGTCGCATGTGCCTTTATCAAATCAGCTTGATCCTTAGCCCAATCCTGCTTTATTGCAGTCCAGCTACCATGCTCATTTAATGATTTATCATCTTGAGATTCTTTAGGTATTTTTTTATCAGACATCAGTTTTCTCCGCTGCACTACCATATTCGCGCGCTTGTAATTTACGAATAACATCTTCCTTGGGGCCAAACGCGACTATGCGGCCATGATCAATCAAGATCAGCTTATCAACTAGAGTAAGCATAGCTCCCTTATGAGTAATCAAAATAGTTGTCTTGTTCTCACATAACTTTTCAAGACGTTTGCGCAAACGATTTTCCGATGCAGGATCCATAGAAGCCGTAGGCTCATCCAAAATAAGGATCGGCGGATCATAAAGCAGCGCCCGCGCAATAGCTACAGCCTGACGTTGCCCACCTGATAGAGCTTCACCGCGTTCACCAACCATAGTATCAAGACCAGCTGAGGTATCCTTCAAAAATTCCAATACTCCTGATATTTCTGCGGCCTTCATCACCGCACTATCAGGCGCAGTCTCATGACCCATAGTAATATTATCACGCACAGAACCATAAAACAGCTGCGGGCTTTGTTGTACAGCACCAACATTTCTGCGCAAATCTCCAGGGTTAACCTGACGAACATCAGTGCCATCAATCTGCACAGAACCTTCCGAAGGCTCATAAAGATTGAGCAATAAACGCTCTAAAGTTGTCTTACCAGAACCAACCGCGCCAATAATCCCAACCCGCTCACCCGGCTTTATTACAAAGTTAACATTTTGAAGAGAAGGCGTAGCCTGCTCTGGATAACTAAACGATACGCCACGGAACTCAACTAGGCCATCTATATGATTTAGTGAAACAAAATTCTTACCAGCAGGACGCTCAACATCCTTCTTCATTAAATCATCCAACTGTACCAAAGCCTGTTTTGACTGACTAAGGCGTGTCATTAAACCTGCAAACTGTGCCAATGGAGCCATTGCTCTAGCAGATAGCATAACACAAGCAATCAATGCTCCCATAGAAACTGTGCCATCACTTATAAGGAAAACACCCACGATAACAACAGCGACACTAACTATCTGCTGAATAAATACTGCCCAATGCTGAGCAAAAGAAGATAGTTTTCGTGACTTCACAGCAGTACTTGAAGCCTTTTCGCTAAGCTCCTCCCAGTTACGCTGAGTATGCCCCTCTGCCGCCTGCACCTTGATTGTCTCAAGGCCAATAATAGTTTCAAACAACAAAGCATTTTTGAGCGCACTTTCATGCATAGACTCTTTGGTTATCTTTTCCATCGGCTTTTGCAAATAAAGCCCCATACCAACTATTAGAGGGATTGCCGCCAAAGGCACAAAAGCTATAGGCCCACCAATCAAGGATATAATAGCTATAAAAATCAATATAAAAGGCAAATCTATTAACGCGGCCATTGTTGCAGAAGTGAAAAAATCACGCAGAGTTTCAAACTCCTTCATATTACTCGCCAAAACCCCAGCGCTTGGTGGTCTTGAACTCATAGTCATACCCATAATCTGCTCAAACAACATAGCGGATATTTTAACATCTGCCTTCTTGCCTGCATGATCAAGAAAGGAGCTACGTAAATTCTTCAATATAAAATCAAATATAAATACTACCAATATACCAAAAGACATCGCATACAGCGTATCAAAAGCACTATTAGGAACAACGCGATCATACACATTCATAATGAATATAGAGCTAGCTATACCAAACATATTAATCATCACAGCAGCAATAGCCACCTCAGTATAAATTGTCTTATTCTTCTTTAATGTCTCCCAGAACCAATCGCGCCCAGTATCAATCTCCGCAGGGCCAGCTCGATCATCATTACGCGCTGTTGGGCGAACAAAAAATGCATAGCCTGTGTAAATGGCCTCCAGCTCTTTTAATGTAATCACCTGCTTTTCATCACTGGTTTCAGGAAATTGAACCTGAAACTTAGTTTTAGGGTGAATTTTTATATTTTTATCATTCGCCTGTTTTGAGGGTGTATGCCCTTTAGGGTGCTTAACTTTCCAAACTATACAAGCTTGATTATGTTCCAAAGACAAAATACACGGTAAATTAGGTGCTATAGCCAAAGATTCTAAAGAACGCTCCACCAATTTAGCCTGTAAATCAGCACGCTCGGCAGCTCTAATAAATAATGCAGGAGTAATTCCTTGCGGAGGAATGGGAAGGCCTGCCGTTAAAGATGTAGCGCTGCTCCTACGGCCATAGTGACCAGCCATAACAAGTAAACATTCTACTAGCGGGCTCTGAATAGCTATACGATCCGCCTGAAGTGGCCAACCATGCGCCGCCTTTTCACGAGCGTCCTCACTAACCTCACCACTACTTGCTGAAGCATCTAAAGCTTCATCCTCATCATTATTTTTCATCAATTTATAGCCTATGATAATAATATTTAAATAATAACGTAATAATATATCTTATAAGTTAATTTACACAGAAGACCTTATGGAAAGAATGCGGCAGCAAAAAGGCCTGCATATAATTTTATACGCAAGCCTTTGAATTAACAATATTAAAATCATATTTAAAAGACTATAGTCACATTAATTTGCTTTAATACTAGGCACTAGGAGCGCAGCGTATAATTAATACGTAAGCGACAAAGTAACGACGTAGTAGAGAAAATTAAAAGACTATATTAACGAGCTTTTTGTTGCTCTTTATATGCCCATTCTTCATCAGCAGCGATAACACTCTCATCAGGGTACTCAACACCTATACTAGGAAGCAAACCGCCCTTCAAAGCCATCAAACGATATACCGCAAACATCTCAAGAAATTCTGCGTTCACAACATTACTGCGAGATACAAATAACTCATTTTGAGAATCAAGAACATCAAGCAATGTACGACGATCAAGACTAAATTGATCCTTATATGCTTTAACAACCTCTGAATTAGCATTCACTTGTGCAGAAAACTGACCAGCGCGCTCACCAGAAGAAATCATACTAGCCCAAGTTTGGCGCACATCATTCTCAACTGAACGCTCAGCTTCTGCTCTAACCTCTTTTGATTGCTGATGACGGTGAACAAACTCACGAGAGCGAGCAATATCCGCACCACCACGATATAAATTCCAGTTCATAACAACAAGAGCAGACGCACTTGTATCCTCACCTTCCGTGCCGCCAAGGTCTTCACCTGTGCGCGCGTTAAGACGTAAATCTAATTGAGGATATTGAGTGGATTTAGTACCTTGCGCTTCCGCATAAGCTACCTCTATATCAGCCGTAAAAATATCTAGCGTTGGACTATGTGCCAAAGCCTGCCTTACCTCTTGCTCAACATCAGGAGCAAGTGTTTCATAAGGAATAACTGGCAAATCAAGTTCTCCAGCTGGATCACCAACCTCAGTGCGGTAATTCGCATCAGCATTTCTTAAAGACTGACGAGTACTAGCTTCAGTTGCTCTAGCAGAAGCTAAACGGGCTTTTGCCTGCTCACCATCAGCTTGCGTTGAACGACCAGCATCAACACCATCTTGAATTTGCTCTAATATATTCAAATGGGACTTAACATTATCACGAGAGATAAGCAGCAATTGACGTTGACGCAACACTTCTAAGTAAGATTCAACAATCGCAAGACCAACAAGCTCTGCCGTTTCACGAACGCGCTGCGCTGATGAAACAACGCGAGCTTTTTGACGTTCTACTTCATAACGAGTTTCCCAGCCATCAAATAGCATCTGCGTTAAAGTAACGCCAATCTCTTTGCGAACAAGGTCTTCTTCACCATCACCAACGCGTGCGCGAGTACCAGGATCATCACTATGTTCAAAGCCGATATCACCATTAACATCAATTGATGGCAAGAATAATGCCTTACCTTGATTTAATTCTTCATCCGTTGCACGGCGACTTGCCGCTACTACGCCATATTCAGGATTAGTAGCAATCCCTATAGCCAACGCATCTTTCAGTGTTGTTACCTTATCATCTTGGGCAAACGCCTGAGATGAACCAAAAACCATTAAAGCCGCAGCAGCAGTCGTTAAACATAGGCTACGCATTTTTTTACTTGAAATCACAATAATTACCTCTCAATTATTATATAAAAAACCTGACAGCATATAATGCTTCGTCAATATTCATAATAATAGTTATGCCCTCTTTAATACCATAAATCAAGGGCAAGCTACTATAATTCAATCACTTAGCATTAAGTGCTACCATATACTATTAACAAGCAATTATTAAAGAACTCTAAACATTCTAAAATTGCCTGCTAAATTCTTATTAGATCAACTAGGCCTATACCGTAGTTGTATCTATTATAACGGATGTATCTAGGTCAAAACCTGACACACCCTCCAACACAAATAATTGTGTTAAACTGCCTGCGCCAGCATTTCCTGACTGATCAACAGAAACATATGTATTACCAGCACTTTCCGTTGCTATAACGAAATCTGCGATATCATCACTAAGCGCGTCATATCCTACAATAACATCCGAAAGATCAACCTTATCGCCTTCTGGTGCATTAAAATCTTTAATAGTATCAACGCCCTGATCTATTCCATCAAACAAGAATATATCTGCACCGCTGCCTCCATAAATAACATCATTGCCAAGACCGCCAGATATAATATCATTACCTTCTTGCCCAAAGATAAGGTCACTACCCGCTCCACCGCTAATCACATCATCACCGCCTACGCGACCATCATCTTCCGAGTTTTCAGATTCTTCCGATAGCTCTAAAGCATTACTGCGTATATAATTAATGCTATCACTTCGTGACCATGCAGAACTTAATGCGCTTTCACCATTTTCAAGGCGTTCAAATACTTCCCAGCCAGCGCCATTATCAGTGGTTAAACCATGTAAATCTGCAAGCTCGTCAGTGAATAACACATCACCAAATATAATATCTACGCCTTTACCACCCTCAATAACATCACTGCCAACATTAGATAACTTATCCAATGGGTCAGTATTAGCGAATACAACATTTAGGTCATCCTCACTAAAGATGTTAACCGCAGAACCATCAGAAGATATTGCATCTATGCGCGCCAAATTCCTATCAGACACATCAATACCAACCGCAATAACCTCATCACTTAGAGATTGCAATAATGCGATCTCATCAGAACCGTCAGAGCCAGAAATTTCACCAAGGACTGTGCTAACACTTCCTTTTTGAACATCACCATTATCATCCAAATATCTATTAGGTGCGCCATCAGTAATGAAATATGTAGTCGTAATCGCATCACCATCCAAAGGCTCAGCGCCTTGCAACCACTCAACAGCTTCCGCTAAAGGAGCCTCATAGTTAGTCATGCCATTCCCTGTTAAATCATCCAAGAAATCACGTGCATCGGCCAGACCATCAACGTCTGTAACAGTGAACGTAGCTGTTTGCTTAACATCAGTAGAAAATGGAGTGATATGGATTTTAATTTCACCACCAGTATAGCCAGAGAAATCATTAAGTAATTTCTGAACCGCATCAACAAGCAATTTAGTTCTATATCTATCATCCCCAGCAGGCCCCATTGAACCAGACACATCCAGCACAAATACAAAATTATAATCCTGAGTTTGC
>DAOWDF010000058.1 GCA_030639165.1 Alphaproteobacteria bacterium | reverse complement strand
TGGTTCTGGAATTTCGGCGCGATTGCTATGTTCATGCTGATTGCTATGATTGTTACAGGAATCGTTCTGGCTATGCATTATACGGCGGATACTAAGCTTGCTTTTGATAGTGTGGAGCGTATCACACGTGATGTTAATGGCGGTTGGCTGCTTAGAAATCTGCACATGAACGGCGCATCATTCTTCTTTATTGCAATATATATCCATATTTTCCGCGGTATGTATTATGGCTCTTATAAAGGCCCGAGAGAGCTTCTCTGGATTTTAGGCGTTGTGATATTCCTGCTTATGATGGCAACTGCTTTTATAGGTTACGTACTTCCTTGGGGGCAGATGAGCCTTTGGGGAGCAACCGTTATCACTAATCTATTCTCTGCAATACCATGGAAGGGCGATGAAATTGTGACATTGCTTTGGGGCGGTTTTGCCGTTGATAACCCAACCTTAACAAGGTTCTTTGCGCTGCATTATTTGCTGCCATTTGTAATTTTTGCGGTTGTGTTTATCCATGTTTGGGCGTTGCATATTACAGGCTCTAACAATCCGCTTGGGATTGAACCAAAAAGCAATAAAGATACACTGCCATTTAATCCTTATTACACAATTAAGGATACTTTTGGACTTATCGTGTTCCTTATTATCTATGCTGCATTTGTATTTTTTGCGCCTGACTCCTTGGGACACCCTGATAATTATATCCCAGCTAACCCGATGGTAACCCCGCCGCATATCGTGCCTGAGTGGTATTTCTTGCCGTTCTATGCAATCTTGCGCGCAGTTACCTTTAACATGAATATCTATATGCTTGCTGGCCTTGCTTTATTATCTGTGTTTATGGTTGAGTTTGTTTGGCGTCATAAGCCTAAATATCTATCATCTGGCTTTGCTATCACGTTGCTTGTTCTGGGTGGTATTCTTACCGTCTTTGGTTTGCTATCTGATATAAATCAAAGCTGGGGCATACCGTTAAGTGCGGCTACATCTGCGCCTGTATCTGCTAAATTCGGTGGAGTGCTAGCGATGTTCGGTTCTATCGCAATGTTATTTATCTTGCCATGGCTTGATAATCACCCGATCAGAAGCGCACGTTTCCGCCCAGTCTTCCGTGTATGTATTATTTTATTTACATTAAGCGTGTTTGTTCTTGGTTATGCGGGATCTCAACCAGCGGATAAGATCTATTTCCACTTGCCTTTCGGTGATGATTTAAGTTTCGATAACACTATGTTGGCTCAGGCGTTTACAGGTCTTTATTTCCTATTCTTCCTTATAATATTGCCGTTATTGAGTAGATTTGAAAAAGGTCGCGAATTGCCTCCTTCTATTCATGAAGCTGTTTTGGCAAAAAACAAAAAAGTAGGAGCTTAATATAAATGTTTGTTCGTAATCTATTAACTGTAGCTATAATTGCTTTTGTTCCTGCATCTACCGCGATCGCTAGTGGAGGCGGGTCAGAGCCTGTTCCTTCCAGAGATTGGAGCTTTAGCGGTTTAAGCGGTACATATGATAAAGCTGCCCTGCAGCGTGGCTATAAAATATACCGTGAAGTTTGTTCATCATGCCATTCCATGAAGCGTATATATTTCCGTAATCTATCGGATTTAGGCTATAATGAAGCCCAAATTAAAAATATCGCCGCTGAATATACAGTAGAAGATGGCCCTAATGATGAGGGTGATATGTTTGAGCGTAATGGTTTGCCAAGTGATGCTTTACCATCACCATTCCCTAATGTTCAGGCCGCTAAATTTGCTAATGGCGGGGCGTTTCCCCCTGATTTATCTTTAATAATTAAGGCGCGTGGCAATGGTGCTAATTATACCAGCGCGCTCCTTACAGGGTATAAAGACACTCCTCCCCATGGGGAAGAGCTATCAGATGGCCAATATTGGAACACCTATTTTCCGGGGCATAAGCTTGCCATGGCTCCGCCTTTATCAGAAGGGCAAATATCCTATGAGGACGGCAGCCTTGAAACGCTTGAGCAATATTCTCATGATGTAGTTCAGTTCCTGACATGGGCTTCTGATCCATATATGGAAGAGCGTAAATCAACTGGCTTTAAGGTTATTATATTCCTTATTATATTTGCTGGTATAATGCTTGCGGTTAAGCGTAAGGTTTGGGCGGATTTACATTAATTTTATATTGCTGGTGTAGTTTATATAGTCTTTTCAATTTATTTTTGCGCTAGGCATAAGGAGTGAGGCGTATTTTTATACGGTAGCGACGAAATAACGACGTGCAGAGATAAAGTGGGAAGACTATAATGCGTGATACTAAAAAAGAGGTGCTGAGTTTTTGGTTTGATGAAACCCAGCCTGCGCAATGGTTTCAAAAAAACGATAGTTTTGATGCAGATATATCAGAGCGTTTCATGGTCACTTACGATATGGCCAAGAAGGGTCTTTGCTCATCATGGTGCAAGGATGCTGACGGGGTTCTCGCTTTAGCAATAGTTCTGGATCAATTTCCTCGTAATATGTTTAGGGATAATGCAAAGTCTTTTGAAACTGATGGAAAAGCATTGCTAATAGTAAAGGATGCAATCCACAAAGGCTTTGACCAGATATTAACTCCCGTTAAACGCAGGTTTATTTATATCCCCTTTATGCATAGCGCAAATATAGCAGAGCAGAAACGATGTGTTGAGCTATTTGAGAGCATGAAAGATGACGATCCACTAAGCCATGATTATGCGTTAAAGCACTTAGATGTAATCAAAAAATTTGGACGTTTTCCGCATAGAAATAAGATTTTAGGCCGTAAAAGTTCTGAAGAGGAGCTTAAATATCTCGATCTACCTGGCGCAGGTTTTTAATTAAAATTTGTGGATATTTAACTCGGCATGGGCGTGGTTATAGGCTTTGCGCCATTACTACTATCTGGCTCATCAATTGTATCTGTTATCTCATTCTCGGGATTGTTAACATTAAGTTCTGCTATTTTATCCATGAGCGATTTAAAATATAAGCCCTTATTAGGGGATAGTATATTATACACATCATTAATCTGTATAATAACAACATTTGATGTGCCTATCTCATCAGCTGATGGTTTCCCTACTGCCATTAATGTCTCAGGGTCTATTGTTACTGGTTCTTGTAAATTCATATCTAGAAGATATATATTGCCATCCACACTTACCATGGTCGTGGCATGGTCAAGTTTGGATTCATTAAAAGTAGTAATATATGAAATATTACTGCCAATAAATGCAATATTATCCTCGTCAAAGCCAGCATACCTTAGTAGTGCCATTTCCAAAGATGCGTAATCATCACAATCGCCAACACCATTTTTTTCTATGATGCCAGCTATATCCGCGTATTTATCACTGCTTATATTCTCTGTTTTATACGCCATATAATCAAGGGTGAAGCTATGTATGACGCTCAGCTTATCTACTGGATCTGCGCCCTCAATGGATTTAATCATGTCTTGGAATGATTGTGGGAGGTCTTCAATTGCAGGAGATGTTTCTCCCGTTACCAAATTTGATTCAGTTAAATCGCTATCGAGGCCTAAAAATTCTAGTGTATTATCCATTATATTTGTTTCAAATATAACAGGGTTATTTTTATCATTAAAAATATCACGAATACTGGGCATTGAGCGCTTTCATTAACCAGAGTTAAGTCATGCGCTCAATTATATATTACTTAGATTAAGTCTTGGTTAAACCTACTTATCATCACCAAATACAGATGCTGCATCAGGCATAAAGTTAGAGAAATCAAAGCCGCCAGTAGATGAGGAGCTATCTTCCTCCTCTTGAGAAGCTTCGAGCTCAGCTTGTTGCTTTGCTTCTAGCTCTGCCTTAACAGCTTCTGGATCTTTACCAGCAGCCTTAAGACCCTTATTGTACGCAGTCTCAAACTCTTTATATGTGCATAAACCAAGTTCTGCAGGATGACGAGGGCGCAAATTAGGCGTATTCGGGTGAGAGCGGTCACGAATCGACGCAATAGTAGGTTTAGTTGTTCCAACAAGCTTGCAAATTTGAGCATCTGAAATTTCAGCATTATTCTTGATGATAAATGCAATTGCATCTGGTTTATCGCCGCGCTTTGCAACAGGGGTATATCTAGGGCCTTTTGAGCGTGATTTAACATTTGGAAGATTACTTTTTGACATTTTAAGGAAGGCATTAGAATCAGATTCACAACGCTCGATCTCCTCTTTGGATATCTCACCATGCTCAATCGGGTTACGTCCAACAAGACCTCTACCAATTTCTTCATTAGCCAATGCTTCAATTTCAATCTCTGTGATGTTAGTGAAGCTAGCAATTTGCTTGAATGTTAGAGCTGTATTTTCAATCAGCCAAACAGAGGTTGCTTTGGGCATAATTAGTGTTGTGGTTTGTTCTGCGGCCTTGGCCATTGTTTTCTTCTCCTGAAGTTAAAAATATCATAGCAGCATCAAAGCCCGTCCCTAGGCTCAATGCGTTGTTTAAATAAAATATTTAGGGAACGCTAAAGAATATAAGAGATTTTCTTACTCAATACCAGCTTTTTATTTTTATAGTCGTATATATATAATTTGCATTTATATAGGGATAATTTTAACCTTTCACTGTCATAGTGTTAATCGTAAGAAAGTATCTTGTAATGTTTGATGATGATATTCCGAAAGTAAAGCCAGAAACAATATTCCCGCGTAACCTTGAGAATTTATCCGTTTCTGATTTAGAAGAATATATCAAAGATCTTCAATATGAAATTACAAGGGCAAGTGATGATATGGATAAGAAAAAAACATCACAAAATGCCGCTGCTGCGTTCTTTAAGTAGCCGCTGCTGCGTTCTTTAAATAAATGTAATATAAGGAAAAACTATGCGTATAGAAGAAAGTATTAAACTAGATTTTAAAGATGTTTTGATTAGGCCTAAACGCTCAACTATGGCCAGCCGTAAAGATGTTGATATTACGCGCGAATATGAATTTAAATGGAGCGGGCGCAAATATAATGGTGTGCCTATTATTGCTGCTAATATGGATGGGGTAGGCACATTTGATATGGCCAAATCCTTTATTGATAATGACATAAAAGCCAGCGTTGCTCTGCATAAGCACTATCCGTTAGAGGAATTAGTTAAGTTTTTTGATGAAAATGATCCTGCCTCTGTCTGGTATAGTATAGGCATGGTTAAAAATGATCAGGATAAAATGCTTGAATTCATTAAACAGCGCCCAAATAAAATAGATAAAATCTGCCTTGATGTAGCCAATGGTTATAGCGAGCATTTCGTGGAATTCGTTAAAACCGTGCGTGAGCAAGTGCCAGATATTACCATTATGGCAGGTAACGTTGTTACTGGTGAAATGGTTGAAGAGCTTATCCTTGCTGGCGTTGATGTGGTTAAGGTGGGTATTGGCCCAGGCAGTGTTTGCACTACGCGTAAAATGACCGGCGTTGGCTATCCGCAATTATCCGCAATAATTGAATGCGCAGACGCAGCCCATGGGCTTGGCGGCCTTATCTGCGCCGATGGCGGTTGTACAATTCCAGGGGATATTTCCAAAGCATTCGGGGCAGGGGCTGATTTCGTCATGCTTGGCGGAATGCTGGCTGGTCATGATCAATCAGAGCAAGAAGTGGTCGAAAAAGACGGTGAAAAATTTGTAAGGTTTTACGGTATGAGCAGTGATACTGCCATGACCAAGCATAAGGGCGGGGTAGCTGAATATCGCGCTAGTGAAGGCAAGACCGTTGATGTGCCGTATAAGGGCGATGTTTCTGCAACTATGCAGGATATTTTGGGTGGTATTCGCTCTACTTGCACCTATGTTGGCGCAAGAAGTCTGAAAGAGCTATCCAAACGCACAACATTTATCCGTGTTAGTCAGCAGATTAACGAAATATTCGGGAAGTCTTAAATTTAACATCCTTATATTATAGTTACATGAATTTATTTTAGTACAAGGCACGAGAAGCGAAGTGTCGTAAAATCTACATAAGCGGCGAGTAACGATGTAATAAAATAAATTAAAAAGACTATACTTGCGCTTTATTAAGCAAAAAGCTAGAGTGCGGATCTAGTATATATTCTAATAGGAGCTTTTTTATGGACGAAATTCAAACACGCTTATCTGAAACATCAAAAACTTGCTTAGAAGCCTATGGCAACTGGGTTGAAGATAAAAAAGATAGTAATGTAAAGGAAGCATTGCAGTCAGCTATCCATGAATTACGCAAAGTTTCTTCACGTTTGGAAATAGAGCTAGCCGTTAGTGAACGTGATCATTCAACCTCAAAACCATTACCAATTCCTGCGCATAGATCAACAAATAAAGCTCCACAAACACCGATCTTGAATGATAGTGATAATGGCGGTCAAGGGGCAAAGTCTCCGATTGTTCAAAAGTCTGCGCCGCGTCGTCGTCGCCCAGCTCCTCGTAAGGATAGTTAGAGCTGCCTGCTAAAAAGTATCTTTTTTAATGCGAAGCGCGGAGAATTCTTCTGCGCTTTTTGCTTTCATGAATATATTTGTCTTCTTTTCTATGGCCAGCGATACAGGGATTGTCGGTTTATTTTGCACGCGCAAATCTTTAACCTGCGCTATGCGTGCCCTTAAATCTTCATTATCTCGATCTTGTGATAGGCAAAAGCCAGCATTACCGCGCGTATATTCATGAGCGCAGTAAATCATGGTATCATCAGGCAGAGCCATTATTTTTGCAAAAGATTTAAACATATCCTCGGCCGTGCCCTCAAATAAGCGCCCGCATCCCATAGAAAAAACGGTATCACCCGTGAATAGGGCTGAACTATCTGCAAAATAATAGCAAAGCGCGCCCATAGTATGACCAGCAGTCTCTATTGCTAACATTGCCTCTTCGCCAAGCATGAAAATATCACCATCTTTTAGTTTTATATCCACATCCCCAATTTGCACAGCCTCTTTTTCAGGAGCGACAATTTGTGCTCCATATTTGGCTTTAAGAGCAGCGTTTCCATCAACATGATCCCAGTGATGATGGGTGTTTATAATAAAATCCAGCTTTAAACCATTCTTATTAAGAAAATTTATAGTAGGGGTAGGATCACCTGGGTCTATAATTGCATTAACCCCGCAAGGAGATTGCAGTAAAAAGCTGTAATTGTCTTCAAACATAGGAAGTATTTCAATTTTAATCATCTTGTAGACTTTCTTTTTTACTATCTAAAAACTCAGCAAGACTATGTTTAGCACTTCCGCGCTTCAGAGGCTTTTGCTGGGAGCTGTGCGGCGCCCAGCCAAGCATAAAAATTATTTCAAACGATGCAAAAATGCGCCCGTCATCTTCGGCAAATGCATCCATATATTTTTGTGCCACACGCATGAAAAACTCTTTGCCAAGCGGGGTTTTACTGCGCGCTAATATTGCATTCCCTTCGCCCATGCCGCGTAT
>DAOWDF010000027.1 GCA_030639165.1 Alphaproteobacteria bacterium | reverse complement strand
CGTTTTTCAAGGAGACAAAAATATGACCACATTTGATAATCGCGGAAAGAATTTTGAAAGCAAATTTGCGCATGACGAGAAACTTGATTTTGCTATAGAAGCAAAATTATCCAAGTTATATGGTCTATGGGCAGCGGAAAAGTTAGGCCTAGATGGAGCCGACGCACTTACCTATGCTGGTGAAGTTATCGAGGTAAATCTAGAAGAGCCTGGTTTTGATGACATATTGCGTAAAGTACGCGCAGACTTTGATGAAAAGGGTCTGGAGATTTCAGATCATATAATGCAAGAAGAGCTAAAAATATGCTTAACTAAAGCAAAAGAAGAAGCATAAAGGATATCGCGCATGGCTATGGACGCAGCAACTATTGAAAAAATGATACGTGACGGCATCGAAGATGCGGAAGTGCGCATTGAAGATTTACGCGGTGATGGGAATCATTATGCTGCGTATGTTAGCTCACCTGCTTTTATCGGCAAATCACGCGTAGCTCAGCATCAGATGGTTTATGCTGCACTAAAGGATAAGATGGATGAGGAACTGCATGCCCTCGCCCTACAAACATCTCTACCAAAATAAATGCAATGCGATTAGCATTGTTCGTAAAAAAAATATTAGAAAGATAAGGAATAAATATAATGGCAAATGATATATTAGATAAAATCAGAAAAGAAGTTAATGATAATGACATTGTCCTTTACATGAAAGGTTGCGCAGAAGCTCCAGAATGTGGATTTTCATCTATGGTTGTGCAGGTTTTATCACACCTAGGGGTTTCCTTTAAAGACGTAAACGTACTGGCAGATAGTGAAGTTCGTCAGGGAATCAAAGATTTCACAGAATGGCCAACAATTCCACAGCTCTATGTTAAAGGCGAGTTTGTTGGTGGCTGCGATATTATCCGTGAAATGTATGAAGATGGCGAGCTAAAGCAGCTATTGCAGGATAAAGGCATTTCTGTTGCGGCTTAAATCTACCGCGTTACCTTACTATGACGATAAATACCGCAGGACATCATAAGGCCAAAGCCAATTAGCGCGGCTAGCATTGATGTCCCGCCGTAGGACACCAATGGCAATGGTGCGCCAACAACAGGTATTAGCCCCATAACCATCGCGATATTAATAAACACATAGAGCGAGAAGTTTATGCTTACGCCAAGCGCCAAATAGCGCCCGAAGTTATGTTTGCAGCGCAGTGAAGTACTTAGAGCTGATATAAACACAAGCAAGAATAAAGATAGCAGCCCTAGACCGCCAAGCAGCCCCCACTCTTCTACCCATAGGGTAAATATAAAATCAGTTTGCTTTTCAGGCAAGAAATTCAAATGGCTTTGTGTACCTTGTAAAAAGCCTTTACCCTCGACCCCTCCAGATCCAATGGCAATTTTAGACTGGATAATGTGATAGCCTGCGCCGAGTGGATCACTCTCTGGGTTAAGAAATGTAATAACGCGCTGCTTTTGATATTCATGCAAAAACTGCCAAGCGACAGGAATACTGACAGATACCAATATAATCGCGGCAACGAACAGCCATATAGGAGCGCCAGCAATGAAGATCATTCCTGCCCCTGCCATAATAATCATAAGCGATGTTCCCAAATCAGGTTGCAATAAGACCAGAGCCACTGGTGCAATGACTATTAATGCGGGAACTATAAGAAACCTTAGATTACATGCCTGATCACTGCTTAGACCATTAAAATGGCGAGCAATTGCCATTACAACGGCAATTTTCATTAGCTCAGATGGCTGAAGCTGGATAAACCCCAAATCTATCCATCTTTGTGCGCCCATACCTATATGCCCCTTAATTTCAACGGCTAGCAGCAATAAAAGCCCTAGAAAATATATTGGCCATGTCAGGCGATACCACCACTTTATATCTATGATAGCAATAATGACCATGCCGACAACACCAACAGCAAAGCGCATCATTTGGCGAGAAGCCCACGGGTCCATTGAACCACCAGCAGCAGAATAAAGCGAAGCCAGCCCTACAGAGGTAATGCAAATAATCAATAAGATTAACCACCAATTCAAAGCAGATATTTTTTGTAAAAAAGTTAAATCATTTGTTATAAACATAGAGACAGACATGGCTTACCCTTTCTCCTGAATATTATTATTCATTATTACTTCTGGCTGCATCTGTGTGCTGGCTGGATCTCTTTGCTGTACTTGAATTAGGATCTCCTTAGCCAACGGAGCAGCAGCAGTAGAGCCACCTACACCATGCTCAACAACAACAGAACAAACATAACGCGGATTATTAAGTGGAGCGTAGCCAACGAATAAAGCATGGTGGCGCTGTTTCCATGGCAGATCAGCGTTCTTTACTCCCTTAGCACGCTGCTCTTTTGTTATGCGCTGTACTTGTGACGTACCAGTTTTACCGCCCATGTGCCAGCCATCATCAAGTATACGTGAGGCATTCGCTGTGCCCTTCTTACTATTAACGACCCGATCCATGCCGCGCATAACTAATTCCAAATGATCCTGAGGAATGTCCATATCACCCCAAGTATCATTACCAACAAACTTATCGCCGAGATAACCTGT
>DAOWDF010000299.1 GCA_030639165.1 Alphaproteobacteria bacterium | reverse complement strand
ATGGACTTATTGCCCCATCGAAAAATCTTCCTGAGCGCAAACGCACAACCTCTCCGCCATTTATTGCTGCTAGCACAATTACGCTAGAGCATGAGATCATAAAAGAGCCTACATTGCGCCGTATTTACCGCGTTCCCAGTGCCCATCAAGATAAAGAAGCTTCACTGGCTTTGGAAGTTTTGGAAGATATTTTAGGCAATGGCTCGACATCCAGACTTTATAAGTCGCTGGTTATAGAGCAAAAGATTGCTACTAATATATCAATATCCTACAGATCAACCGCTTGGGATGATGCGCAGGTTTCTATTTCTGCAACCCCGCAGGCAGGCATTG
Organism: Alphaproteobacteria bacterium; assembly: GCA_030639165.1. GTDB lineage: Bacteria > Pseudomonadota > Alphaproteobacteria > Micavibrionales > Micavibrionaceae > UBA1672. The sequence continues at coordinate 5,365 of DAOWDF010000299.1, read as the reverse complement.
AAATTACGCAGCTGCAAGATGCCATTAATGATGATCTACGTAAGTTAATAGCAGATGGTATTAGCGATGATGAGTTAGCAAAATCTATAATCCGCCTGCAAGCTGAAGCAATATATGCACTAGATTCCCTAAGTGGCCCGGCAATGATTATCGGCTCTAGCCTAACTACTGGGCTTGCGCTGGATGATATTGAATATTGGCCACAGCAAATTGAGGCGGTTAGCAAGGAGCAAATAAAACAAGCTGCTACGCTCTATCTTAACCCTGATGAACCATCTAAAAACCCGCCAATTGAGGGTATATTAATACCTAAAGCAGTTAGTGATGAGGTAACAGAATGAAGATAGCAATATTACTTGCACTTGCTTTTATGCCGTTAAATGCTATGGCGCAAGATGTGGTAACACAAGATACGCCAGAAAAATTTCTTGATATTCAAGAGGTTACTAGCGATGCTGGCTTGAGCGCATGGCTGGTGGAAGATAACTCTATCCCAATTATTGCGCTTAGGTTTGCCTTCAAAGGTACGGGCGCTAAGACTGACCCTGCTGATAGGCAAGGGCTTGCGAGCATGGCATCTAACACTATGGATGAGGGCGCAGGGGATTTAGATTCTGAAGCATTCCAAAAGTCCCTTAGTGACCTGTCTATTTCCTTAAGGTTTATTGCCTCACGCGATAATTTCGGCGGCTCACTAAAAACATTAAGCCGCAATAAGGCAAAAGCATTTGAACTGCTTAAACTTGCGCTTAATGAGCCGCGCTTTGATAAAGAGCCAGTGGACCGCATGCGCAAATCTAATCAAAGCCGTATCAAGTCTTCGCTTTCAAATCCTAAATGGATGGCGGCACGTATTCAAAATGACCGGATTTTTGAAGGTCATCCTTATTCTAAAAATAGTGGCGGAATGCTTAGCTCACTGGAAAGTATAACAAGTGATGACTTGAGGGCATTTCATAAAAGCCTTGGGAAGAATCAGCTTGTTATAGGGGCTAGCGGTGATATTACAGCTGAGGAGCTTAAAACCTTGTTAGATGATATATTTGGCGACCTTCCAGTTAGAGAGATAAAAGAAACTCAGAAGCACCCACTAAAAAATATTGGTGCGACATATCTCTACGAACAAGATATTCCACAAACTATAATCAGAATATCTCAAGCAGGCATCAGCCGCAAAGATGAAGATTATTACAATGCCAAGATAATGAACTTCATATTAGGAGAATCAGGATTTGGCTCTCGGCTTATGGAGGAAGCGCGTGAAAAGCGTGGCCTGACATATGGCATATATTCATATTTCCAAGAGTTTGATGAAAGCGAGATATTAAAAATTTCAACATCTACCGCTAATGAAAATACTGCGAACATATTGGATATAATAACGTCAGAGTGGGATAAAATCAAAACCGTGCCTGTAAGCGAAGATGAGTTAGCCAACGCTAAGTCATATTTGATTGGCTCACTGCCTCTATCCCTGACCTCAACGGCTTCTATTGCTTCAACACTGCTATCTATGCAAATGGATGAGCTGCCGATTGATTACCTTGATCTACGTAGTGATCTATTGGAAAAAGTGACTATAGAAGATGTTCAAGGCGTAGCTCAAAGGATATTGAATGAGGATGATTTCACAACTATTCTAGTCGGTAATCCTCAAGGATTTGATGACGCAAATATAATAACCAAACTTCCGAATGTTGAATGATATGCCAGATAAGCCTCAGAGATCAGAGCTTCCAGAATGGAAAGCATTAGAAGCGCATAAGAAGCAGCTTGAAAATACAGAAATCAAAGATCTTTTTGCGTCTGCCCCTGACAGGTTTGATAATTTCCATCTCAAGCATGAGAATCTTCTATTTGATTACTCCAAGCAGGGCATTAATGCGGATACCATAGCTAAGCTAAGCGATCTGGCAAAGGCGTGTGACCTCGAAGGTGAGCGCGAAAAGATGTTTTGCGGGGAGAAAATAAATGTCACCGAGGGTAGAGCGGCCTTACATACTGCGCTGCGCTCTCCTGATAATGATCCTTTAATAGTTGATGGTGAGAATATAACCCCCAAGATCAAAGAAACATTAGAACGCATAAAAGGTTTCTCTACTAAAATACGCGCAGAAAAGAAATTTACCCATATTGTTAATATCGGGGTTGGTGGCTCTGATCTTGGGCCATATATGGCTTATGAAGCGCTGAAGCATTATTCTGATCGTGATATCAACTTCTACTTTGTTTCAAATATTGACGCTTCACATTTAATGGAAACGCTTAGGCTAGTTGATCCTGAAAAAACCCTGTTTATTGTTACCTCCAAAACTTTTACGACCAAAGAAACAATAGCCAACGCACGTAGCGCGAAGAAATGGATGCAAGAGCAGCTTGGTAAGAAAGATATATCAGAGCATTTCATTGCTGCATCAGCAAACATAGAAGAAGTTAATAAATTTGGCATTAAGCAAGAAAATATATTCCCGCTGTGGGATTGGGTTGGCGGCAGGTTCTCAATCTGGTCAAGTGTAGGTATCTCATTTTGTATTGCTATCGGGTTTGATAATTTCAATGAAATGCTTAAAGGCGCGCACAGCATGGACAAGCATTTCTGCGAAGCTCCTTTAGATCAAAATATGCCAGCCATGCTCGCCATGATTGGAGTTTGGCACAGGAATTTCCTTAAATTACCTGCAATATCTGTTACTCCATATAATCAATATTTATCGCACTTTTGTGAATATTTACAACAGCTTGATATGGAATCAAATGGCAAAGGTATAAGCCGTGATAACATATCTATAAATTATGATACAGGCCCTATATTAATTAGTGATACTGGTACAAATGCGCAGCATGCCTATTTCCAGACTCTACATCAGGGCACTACTATAATCCCGTGTGACTTCATAATGGTGGCAAAATCCAATCACCAAATAGAAGGACATCACGATATTCTGCTTGCCAATGCAATCGCGCAGACTAAAGCGCTGATGGATGGAGAGGCTAGCGAAGACCCGCAAAAATCATTCACTGGTAACCGTCCTAGCAATACAATAATTATAGATGAGCTAACGCCATATAATTTTGGAATGCTGCTGGCACTATATGAGCATAAGATTTTTGTTCAAGGCATTATATGGAACATCAATAGCTTCGATCAATGCGGAGTTGAGCTTGGTAAAACTCTGGCGAATAAGATTGTCGATTTTTTAAAAAAAGATATAATAGAGACAGATACGGATTCTTCTACGTTAGGGATTTTAAAACATATTAAAGACCTTTAGGCTGTAAATATGAATAATGACAATATACCCGCACCAAACGAACTTCCTGTTGTTAAGCAGGAGGGCCTTAATGATATATTAGAGCGTCATGCAATGTTCTTGCGTGGTGAAAATGGTGGGCAAAGAGCGCAATTACAATATAAGAATCTCTCCGATCTTAACTTTCATAATCGTGATTTGTCGCAGGCTGACTTTACTGGCTCTATGTTAGTACGCAGTGATTTATCATTTGGAATATATAAGGCTGCCTGCTTTTTTGCATGTGACTTGAGGGATGCTGACTTATCGAATGCTAATTTATCACGCGCGGACTTACGTGGTTCTTACTTTACAGGAGCAAATTTATCAGGTGCAAACCTTACCGATACAGATATGCGCGCAGGTAAAATTATGCAAAAAGCAAATAAATATGACTTGGTAGAACGTGAACGCACTGGTGGCAAGGGCGCTAATACAATACTTACAGGTGCGCGTCTTAAGAATGCTGACCTAAGTGGTAGCCGCGCTCCTAATGCTGATTTCACAGATGCTGATCTTTCCGAAGCATCAACGCGTAATGCTGATTTCCACAGCGCTATATTTAAGGGCGCAAATTTAAGTGGCACTGATTTTACAGGTTCTGTTCTAACTTACGTGGATATGACGCAAGCTATTCTTTCTGGTGCATTACTTGATGATGTAGAAGATTTAGGGCTTGATACAACTGGCAGCATTACTGAAAACACTATTGGTAAAACGATAGATGATACCGGACAAAGTCTGGAGAAGCTACTTACTGACCATGGGAACTGGATTAAGACCATAGGCAAAACAGGCAAACAGCTGGTTCTTAGTGATTTTGATTTGCGCGACTTGTCAGATTTACGCTTTCAGCCATTAACGGCGATATATGCCGTTGGCGCATCATTTGTAAATCAGGATCTGAGCGGTGCATCTATACAAGGTGCTGTTCTTGATGATTCTGACTTCCGTGATTGCTACATGGAAAATATTGATTTGCGTGGCTCTAGTCTTAGAAATGCAAAAATGAAACGCGCTAACTTACGTGGAGCGCAGCTTAGCCCACTACAATTTGATAATAAAGATGGCAGTAAACGCCTAAACCGAGCAAATCTCAGCGGTAGTGACTTAAAATTCTCTAACCTTCAAGATGCAGATTTGCGCGATGCTATACTTATCGGGGTTAACCTTACTTATGCTGACCTTAGTGGAGCGGATTTACGCAGAGCAGATTTAAGCGGTGCGACAATCAAAGGCGCGAAGTTTGATAATGCCCTGCTTGATGGTGCTATTATTGATCTTAAAGGTGTTTAATAAAATAGTTAGTCTTTCCAATTTGTTTTTACACTAGGCAACATGATCTTAAATATCTATAATTATTCATATATTTATAGAGACAAGGCATGAGTGACGACACGTATTTTTATGCGTTATAGTGCTAATGAAGATGTGCAAAAATTAAGTGGAAATACTATGCGTATAAGATATTTACCTGAAACACTAATCAATCAAATCGCTGCTGGTGAAGTGGTTGAGCGCCCTGCTGCTGCGATTAAAGAGCTAGTGGAAAACTCAATTGACGCGGGAGCCAATGCAATTGAAGTTGATGTTTATGCAGGCGGGAAAAGCCGCATTGTAATATCAGATAATGGCTATGGCATGAATGAAGATGAGATTGTGGCGGCGCTTGATCGTCATGCAACCTCAAAGCTCCCTAGTGATGATTTACTCCATATCGAGCATCTGGGATTTCGCGGGGAAGCACTTGCTTCAATTGCCGCAGTATCACGCGTGCAGATACAAACCCATGATATAGACACAGCTCAAAGCTGGGAAGTTACCTGCGAGGCTGGTAAGAAATCTGCTGTTCGCCCTTGCGCTCATCCTAAGGGTACAAGGATAGAGGTCAAAGATTTATTCTACTCCACCCCTGCGCGGCTAAAATTTCAAAAGACCGAGCGCGCGGAATTTATGGCGGTGAAAGATACTATTACTAGACTGGCTATGGCCTACCCCGAAGTTTCATTCACACTGACACATGATGGCGTTAGAAAGCTAAATTTACCTGCGGCTAGCGATCAACAGAGCAGACT
>DAOWDF010000085.1 GCA_030639165.1 Alphaproteobacteria bacterium | reverse complement strand
GCCAGCATCTGATGAGGTGGAGCCAGGGCGGTCGATATTTTGATACATCAAATCCTGAAAAGCGGCGCGTTGCCTCTTATAGCCCGTGGTCGTCATGTTGGCTATGTTGTTGGATATAACATCAACATTAAGCTGTTGTGCCATCATCCCCGTTGCGCCGATATCTAGTGATCTCATTTTCTTTACTCCTGTTAATCTAAGCTGCCGTTAGTTTCTGTATTGCATTGCGAAGACGCTCATGCTCGCCTTCCAGTAATTTTTGTGTACTTTGAAAATCACGCAATATTTTTATCATATTGGTCATTTCTACTACCGAGTTCACGTTTGAACGCTCTATAAAGCCTTGTTGCGCTCTTGTATTCTCGGCGGGGCTAAAGCCGCCTGTGCTTTTGTAAAGATTGTTGCCAACGGCTTCTAATTCTTGTTCATTATCAAATTCAACTATTTGTAATTGTCCTATACTGCCATTCTGATCGGATATCACGCCGTTCTCATCGATCACCACCTCAGTTGCGCCCGCTGGAATGGTTATAGAGCCACCTTGACCGAGAACTGGAAATCCAGCAGCATTTGTAAGTGTTCCATCTGGCATTTTCTGGAAGTTACCATCGCGTGTATATCCAGTTTCTCCACCTGGCATTTGCACCGCCATAAAACCTTTGCCCTCAAGTGCAACATGAAATGGGTTTCCCGTTTGCTCGAATGATCCGGGAGACGTATTTTGATATTGTCCGTAATCATAAGCAAATGATAACGCGTCACCATTATGCATGGGGTCGGATATATATTCTTCAAACAGCGGCGTTTGCCCGCGAAAGCCAGTAGTATTCATATTGGCAATATTATTCGAGACAATATTCATATTTGTCTGCAAAACCATTTGCCGTGATAATCCTAGATATATGCTGTTTTCCATTACGGTCTTTCTACGTTCAAGTGTGGTCGTCGTTAAATTTTGCCTCACGTATAAAAAATACGCTTCGCCTCATTTGCCTAGCCACACATAAACGTAGTGTGACCGAAAGCTTAGTTAACGTCCTTTTCCGTCGGTAATAACAATGCGAAGATTGTGCCACAATTAAAATCCGTTATATTTCAGCCACTTAGTTATTTGGTGAGGTCGTTGTTATCATTGTAACTGGATTTTTTGTCCTGTGGGTAATTATGAAATATAGCTGCTTAGGGAATTTTTTTCCTCTTAATGCTAAATTTTGTTCCTGCGCATTAATTTATGTTGATATTTATATATGTACATTAGACGTGCACAGGGCTTTGCCTTATAATGATCTCGCAACAATTCAAATAAAAATTATATGGGCAATGTTATGGCAGACGAAGACGACCAACTAGATAATGAAAATCAAGAAGATGTTGACGGTGATGGTTCTGAAGAAGGACTAGAAGGTGACGAGGGCGGTTCTAGTAAGAAGAAGCTCCTCATGATAGTTGTGCCTATATTGTTGCTTATTGGCGGTGGAGCAGGCGCATATTTTACGGGTATGCTTGATTCCATGCTTGGCGTAGAGGCTGAGGCTGAGGCTGTTGAGGGTGAGCATGGTGAAGAGGCTGATGATGGTGAACACGCTTCCCCAAAAAAAGGCGGAGATCATGGTGAAGAAGCTGCCGGATATGGAGAATCAGCATTTTTAGCTATTCCAACTATAATTGTTAACCTTAATACTGATGATGGTACGCCTAGGTTCTTACGTTTAACCGTGCAGCTAGAATTAGAAGACCCTAGCCAGCTTTCTGGTGTAGAGGCCATTATTCCGCGTGTTATAGATCAATTCCAAACATATTTGAGAGAGCTGCGCGTACGCGACCTTAAAGGCTCTGCAGGTATCTACCGCCTACAAATGGAGCTTCTGTGGCGGGTTAATCAGGCTTCTGCACCGATTAAAGTAAGGGATGTCTTGTTTCAGGAAATACTCATCCAATAGAGCAGCCATCAAAGTTTGATAAATGGTCTGCAAATACTATCTTTCTGCGCTTCCGCTTCTCAAATACAAAAACGTATTCTGCGATGCTGTTCTCGAAAACTATTATTTTCGCCACATTTATCTGCCTTTGATTGCTTTGTTTGATTCAGTGGTAAGCAAAAACGGCACAGATTTTGCTAGTATCATTATCTAGTGCTATTGTTATAGTGCTTTTACTCTAGGTGAATATAAAGAATTAAGGTTATAATGCTAATATGAGTGATCAGGATACAGATGAACTTTCGCAAATGAGCGATGAAGAAAAAGCCGTTATGGAGGAGTGGGAAGCCATGTCTGGCGATGATGGCGACTCTGCTGATTCTTCGGATGATAACGCAATGGAAGTTGATGATTTACCTGATGAAGAAGATGGTGCCAGTGCCCGTATCCTAAATCAGGAAGAAATTGATAGTCTTCTAGGTTTTGACGATGATGATGTCGGCGGAGCAGAAACATCTGGCGTGATGGCGCTTATTAACTCTGCTATGGTCAATTATGAGCGTCTGCCGATGCTCGATATTGTTTTTGATCGACTTGTGCGTCTGATGTCCACTTCTCTTCGTAACTTAACCAGCGATAATGTTGAGGTAAGTCTGGATCAGGTGTCTACTGTACGTTTTGGTGACTACGTTAACTCAATTCCATTGCCTGCGATGCTATCGGTCTTTAAGGCTGAAGAGTGGGATAATAACGGCCTTATGGTCACAGATAGTGCTCTTATTTACTCAATCGTTGATGTGTTGCTCGGTGGTCGTAAAGGTGAGGCTTCTATCAGAGTTGAAGGTCGCCCTTATACAACTATCGAAAGCAAGCTAGTTGAACGCATGGTGCATGTGACATTAGCCGATTTATCCTCTGCATTTGATCCACTATCGCCAGTTAACTTTAACCTTGATAGGGTTGAAACTAATCCGCGTTTTGCTACGATTACGCAAAGCGGAAATGCCTGTGTTCTAACGCGTTTGCGCGTAGATATGGGTGATCGTGGCGGGCGAGTGGAAATTTTAATTCCTTACGCGACAGTAGAGCCAATTCGTGAGCTGC
>DAOWDF010000143.1 GCA_030639165.1 Alphaproteobacteria bacterium | reverse complement strand
TTCAAACCAAAATGACATCCAGCCCTGCACATATTCTGTTGGCCGATATTCACTTTGTGGTGAAAGCCATTCAATTTCATTAGCCGCAATTAAAGGCGTACCACCACTACCACTAAAACCTATCAAAACCCCTGCTGAAGCTAACATTCTAACTGCTGCCTGAGTAATAGATGTTCCTGTACCCAAAAGAATTGCAGTAGTATTAGCAATTGGTATATTCCAATATTGCTTTTCTGTTTTCTCTTCAGTCAAATAAAGCACCCTGCCATCTTTTTGCATAACACGGCATTTATCAAGATAATAAATATTAGCGCGCTTAGAGTGTAGTATTGCCTTTAAATCTGTTAATTGTTCCACTTATTCAAGTTACCTCTTCGTTTTTTGCATACCTATATATATCATTTTGGCGGCAATAGGAATTAAGGTTTTCTGCGTCCAGCGTGCTTGTTTTAATAATAGCCTTTAATTTCTCAGCTTCGCACCAATCCTGCGGGCGCTTTTCAGGTGCTTTGGTGACCGTAGCAGCGACTTTACCAGATTTTCCAAGCCAAATCATATAAGGTTCCACGAGCTACACCTATATCATTGGCTATTTGCAATATGCTGACCCCATTTGCGCGGGTTAATGATTTTTCGATTGCGCGACTCTTGAATGTTTCGCTGTATCTTTTACTCATATTTGTTGCCTCCTGTTAATTTCAGTTTAGGTGACAACTACCCTGACACAGGGGGCGTGCAGATGATTACAGTTTATACATCGATGGTATTTCAGGGATATCGATGCTTGAGGGCTCTTCTCCGATTTTTAGATATTCTTTTTTCATTTTATGGTTGAATGCGCCCCAATCATGTTCCGTTTCAGGTTCGTATGGGCTAATCTCACCTGCAATATCCTTGCCGTAGAGTTCACGGAAAGCAAATCGAACGCTATATGTCAGGTGTTGACGTTCTAAAAAGGCGCCGTGTGTATCTGGTTTTGAAGGTGGTGTGAAGATTCTTGTTCTTTCGCATTCTCTCATTTTAAGAGTTGTCCTATACACCCTATATCCAGCCTCATCAAGATCTTCTAGGCTCTGATGTGTATATTGCAGCAATATCTTTGATGCAGCATTATCTCCGCTCATCGCTTTCTTGTATAGTTGAGAGATAAGCGCATCAACCTTCCTCATGGATGAGACCTGACCATCTTTGATAACAGGTATCTCTTCATAGCCAGCATCTATGATTTGTTTTTGAAACTCATAAATATTTGCGTGGCTAAGCGGGGCAAACTCTTTTCTATTTTCACTCCCTTTTGGGCGCCCACCGGGGTTACCACTTTTGCCAGTTTGGAACTGTGTATGTTTGGGGGGCTTTTTGTAGCCGATATCGTAATCGCCTTTACTCATGGTTATCCGTCTTTAGTTTTGATTGATATTCGTTGTTTATCTTCACAGCGCTTTGCCCGCTCATCTCTTCCCATCGTTTTAAGATTACATCACAATAAAGCGGATCAAGTTCAATGAGCGCTGCTTTGCGCTTGGTTTTTTCTGCTGCAATTAGTGTTGTGCCAGATCCACCAAATGGATCGAGGATAAGATCGCCCGCACGTGAACAATCTAAGATAGCATCAGCTACCATGGCTACAGGTTTAACTGTTGGGTGAAGTTTAAGCTCATTCATGCGATTGCCGCCAAAAGAATTTACACCAGGATATTGCCATATATTTGTCCTGTAGCGCCCGTTCTGGCCAAGCTCAACGTTATTTATATGCTTGCCCGTGCCGTGTTTGAACACAAAAACCATTTCATGCTGGCTGCGATAAAGGCTTCCCATACCGCCATTATCTTTTGCCCAAATACATAGATTTTTCAGTTCCAGTTTGCTTTTTCGTGCAGCGGTGAGAATTTCTTCAATATGGCGCCAGTCCATGCATGAAAATATAATAGCACCATCACGGCAGTGTTGGGACATATGATAGTGTGCGCGCGTTAAAAAAATGGTGAATTCATCCTTGGACATCTCACCAGAGGCCATTTTAAATTCCCTATGCTGCACCGAGCCAGAGTTACCAACATGTCCGTCTATTTTTACATTATAAGGCGCATCGGTAAAAACCATGGCGGCTTTTTGATTATTCAAAAGCGAGGCATAACTTTCCTCCTCAAGCGCGTCTCCGCAATAAAGCAAGTGATCGCCCAGCTTGTATAAATCGCCCAATTGAACACGTGCATTGTCTTCATCAATAGGTGGAATCTCATTCAAAAGATCTGTATCTGCATGAATATCAAGATTTAAAATGGCATCGATTTCAGGAACCTCAAAACACGTTAGGCTTAAATCGATTTCAGGCATAAGAATTTGCAGCTCTTCAAACTCTATCTTTAAAGCTGCCATATCCCATTTTACATCTTCATGGATACGGTCATAAGCAATGCGAAGAACTTTTATTTGGGCTTCATCAAGGTGCGAGATTTTAACAACTGGCAAGCTGTCATAGTGAAGTGCATTGGCAGCGTGGAATAAAAAGTCCCCAATAACGATTGTTTGCTCTTCATCAATGACCAGAGGAATAATAAAGCCGAATTCCTGTAAAAAAGCTTTGGCTTTATCGGCTTGCTTGGGGCTTGGTTTTCTCAACTGGCGTTGATAGGGCGCAAGATTTTGAATAGCGATATATTCAATTTTAAGCTGGTTATGCTTATTGTTCATTTAACAGACTCTCTAAAATTATTTCATAAACCATAACACGAGAACATAATGAAAACAATATAGGTTAAAGGCTTTATTTAACTGGACTTTAAAGCGTCGGGAAGCATGTATGGAGCTTAACAAAGGAGGTTCACATGCAAGATAAACAATCATTACAACAGCTCAAAAGTAGATGGGCAGAAGCTTGGGGGATAGAGCCGCATCGCTGGATCGGGCGGGGCATCTTAGAGCGCAGCCTTGAGCTTAAAATGCGTGAGCAAGATGCGCAAGGCCTTGCGCCAGAACAAAAGCATCGGCTTAATAAGCTTGTTAGTGCTTACAAGCGTAACCCTCATTATTTTGACCAAGGACATAGCATACTCAAGCCAGGCATGCGATTGGTTCGAGAATGGCAGGGGCAAAAACACATCGTGACAGTTACGCAGACCGGATTTTCTTACCAGAACAATGACTATGCGAGCCTCTCTACTGTCGCCAATAAGATCACTGGATCACGCTGGAATGGCTGGGTGTTTTTTGGTCTTAAAAACAAAAAGGGTGCCGCATGAAACCGGAGGTGAAAAACTGCGCCATCTACACGCGCAAATCCACAGAAGAGGGGCTGGATCAAGATTTCAACACTTTAGATGCGCAACGTGAATCTTGTGAGGCCTATATCACCTCTCAACGCTCTGAAGGCTGGAAGCTTGTTAAAACAGATTATGATGATGGTGGGTTTTCAGGTGGAAATATGAAACGCCCAGCCTTGCAAAGCCTGATTGCCGCTATTAAAGCAGGTCAAGTTCAAACCATCGTTGTTTATAAAATTGATCGCCTAACGCGGAGCTTGATGGATTTTTCCAAGCTGGTAGAGGTGTTTGATGAATATGGCGTCACCTTCGTCTCTGTTACGCAAAGCTTTAATACGACCAACAGCATGGGGCGATTAACCCTCAATATGCTTTTAAGCTTTGCACAATTTGAGCGAGAAGTCACAGGGGAGCGCATTCGCGATAAAATTGCCGCTAGTAAAAAGAAGGGCATGTGGATGGGCGGCCTGCCTCCGCTTGGCTATCAATCTATTGATAAAAAGCTTGTTCCAGATCCAAAACAGAGCAAAGAGCTAAGATTAATTTTTAAGCATTATCTGCAATGCGGGACGGTACGCCTTTTAAAAGAGGCGCTTGACATGAAAGGATTAAAAACGCCTGTACGCGCATCAAAAAAAGGGCGAATTTATGGCGGCAGCCCCTATAGCCGCGGGCATTTATACAAGATTTTAAGCAACCCTGTTTATATCGGACAGATCCAGCACAAAGGAAAAATCTATGATGGGCAGCACGAAGGCATAATGAAGAAAAGCCTTTTCGAGGCCGTGCAACAGCAATTAAAAGCAAGCGCGCATTCATCACAAAAACAAGTAATGTCCAGCGGCAGCGCCCTCAAAGGATTGCTTTATGATGAGGATGACACAATTTACAGCCCGACCTATACGCTCAAAAAAGGCGTGCGTTACAGCTATTATATCAGTCAAAATTTGCTACAATATCGCGATCACCCCAAGGGCATCATGGCGCGCATTCCTGCACATGAAATTGAAAAAGCTACACTGGGGGCTTTGCAATGTTGGTCAGATCATGCAGAAAATTGGGCGAGTGTTTTCCCTGATTCTCCTCACTCTCATAGCCAATGGTTATCAGGAAACACAGTATTTGCCGACCATATAGCGCTTCAAACAGTAATAAAACGCATCACCGTACAAAGTGACACGCTTATCATTGAACTGGATGGTGCACTGATTAGCCAGCATGTAAGAAGTCGGGCTGAGCTTTCTATGGGGGAGCCCATGCATAAGGCCATTCAAATCCCGGTACCCTTTAAGGTTAAAAAAGCCAATAATGGCGCGATTGTTATCAATCCTAAAGAGCGCGCGGATAAAGATCCTTTCGATGTTCCAATTGATCAACTTAAGCGAATTGTTAGAGGAGTACTTTGGCGCGATGAACATTTTTCTGGAACATCGATGAAAGAGATCGCGCAGACAACAGGGTTTGGGCAAAATTATATCAGTCGCTGCATCCATGACAGTCTTGATTTTTTGATGCGTTAAAATACCATCCTGCTTTCCCTGCTAATTCCCTGTTATTTTTTAGCTAAAAATCACTAAATCCTATATATCCTCTGCGATTAATGGTATTTCCGTCATAAAAAACCAGCAAAAAAACAAAAATTCCCTGTAAATTCCCTGTTAAGCAGGGAATTCAAGTCACGATCTTCCACCATTTTTACGGTTGAGAGAAAGAGGTATATTTAGGAGTAATTTGAGATTCTCAGTGAGTGAGTAAGGCAAAGCCAAACGCTGCATCGCCGCTGTAGCGGGGCATAGCGCACAATATTCTCATGAAGGGGTGTAAAGGCAGACTTAATGGCGGAGA
>DAOWDF010000208.1 GCA_030639165.1 Alphaproteobacteria bacterium | reverse complement strand
GGGTTTGTGCGCGGACAAATAACTGTAGCCTTCTTTCTTGGTATTGCCTATGCGATCGCCCTTTCAATCGCAGGTCTTAAATACGGTATTCTAATTGGCTTAATGTCGGGTGCGTTATCGGTCATCCCGATGCTTGGCTCTGCTATTGGTTTGATAGTTAGTGTTGGCGTTGCATGGTTCCAAGCCGGCGATCTTATGTTTGTTCTTATAATTGCAGCCATATTTGTTGCTGGACAAATTATAGAGGGTAATTTCCTAACTCCTAAATTAGTAGGGGATAGTGTAGGGCTGCACCCTTTATGGGTGTTTTTTGCTCTTCTAGCAGGGGGAAGTCTGTTAGGGATTCTAGGCATGTTTTTAGCCGTCCCTGTTGCCGCAGTAATTGGCGTTTTACTTGCTTTCGCGCTTAAGAAATATAAGCAAAGCCCTTATTATTTGGAAAGCAAGGTCGAGCCATCAAAGAAGGCATCTAAACCTAGAAAAAGCTCAAGTAAGCCTAAAAAAAGCCCAAGTAAACCCAAAAAAAGCAAGGCTTAGCGTAAATGTTTTTATCATCAAAAACGCACCAGATACCGCTGGATTTAGGCTCTCGTCATGCATTTGGCAGGTCAGACTTTCATATAAGTCCCAGCAATTGCGATGCGGTTGGCTGGATTGATCGTTGGCCTGATTGGAGCGCTCCTATCCTGATTTTGCAAGGCTCCCCAGCCAGCGGCAAAAGTCACTTGGCCGCAGTATGGCAGGAAACATCCAAGGCAATTATGATTAAGCCAGGCGTTTTGACATTCGAAACTGCGGAGCATCTATTTTCCCTTGGAGATACTTTTATTCTCGATGGTCTTGATCCTTGGCTAGGAGATGTTAGAGCAGAAACCACATTATTCCATCTTTATAATATGCTCAAAGAAGCAAATAAAACCATGATGGTTACGATGCGTATGGCTCCTTCTAACGCTGATTTTATAATCCCCGATTTAGCATCACGTTTTAGGGCAGCGCCAAGCGTAGCTATTCATGCTCCCGATGATATGTTGCTGGCCTCGGTTTTGATCAAGCTATTCAGTGATCGCCAGCTAATAGTTAATAATGATGTTATTACTTATCTACTGCCAAGAATGGAACGCTCATTTGCCTCTGCTCGTACAATAGTAGAGACAGCCGATCATATGGCGCTATCTGAAAAGCGCGGTATATCTATACCGTTAATGCGTAGTGTTCTCGAAAATATGCATGCATAACACTAAAATTCGCGCCCTAAGTGGTTGGTATGTAATGTAAAAGTGCATTCCTTCACTTTGCTTGTAAGTTTTTCCTATCTATGGTGATATTATATTGGCAAGCTCATTTTCAACGGGCTGTATCTCCGCCCATTTATCGCATTTGCAATTGATAATGCTCAATGTTGCTGGAGGGTAACCGCGCGATAATCTGCCCATTATATCATCACTACCTTGCGCGGCGAGCAATATAACCAGCTCATAAATACTTGGGTTATGTGCCACCATTAAGATATTATTATTCTCATCACTTATCTTCTGTATCTCATATAAATAATCGCCCGCACTGCCATTATATAAGATTTGAGGAGATATTACACTTGGCACATCTATATGTTTTCTTAAGCCTTCCAATGTCTGTTTGGTGCGCAAAGCTGGCGAGCATAACACTGCATCAGGAGTAAAATGATTATCCGTCATTAACTTACCAAGAGAAACAGCATCACTCTTCCCTTTTGGTGATAATGCGCGGTTTATATCGCCATCACCCGAGCGCATGGCATCCGCATGGCGCAGTAGAAAAAGTCTTTTAGAGGTCATAGATCCTCAATTTCAAATCTAGTTATTTTGCCATCTTTCAGACCAATAGCAATCTTCCCATGCTTTACCGCCAGAGCATCTGCGCCGAATATTTCCCTGCGCCATCCTCTAAGAGCAGGGACATCCGCCTCATCATCCATTGCTATAGCTTCGATATCCGAAACGCTGGCAATGATTTTTGCAGCAACGCCATGCTCGGCACTTTTAATCTTAAGCAGCATTTTCAATATATCTATAACTACATTAGCGCTTTGTGGTATTTGGCTTCTTTTCTTAGGGGCGGGCCATGTATCTTGTGGCGTTTCAAGAGCTGTCTCAATGGTTTTGAGTAGCTCTTTCCCAGTCCTGCTATCAGCCATGTCTTTGGATATATTACGTATTTTCGCGAGAGCCTTAGCATTTTTTGGTGCTTGGCTAGCCATATCTGATAGTGCATCATCACGAATAACCCATGGTTTTGGTATATCGCGTTTTTGTGC
>DAOWDF010000223.1 GCA_030639165.1 Alphaproteobacteria bacterium | reverse complement strand
GTCACATATTAACAAGCCAGTACTCGCACTTATAACATTTGAAAGTGATTTGGATTTTAATTCGTTGGATAGCAAGCCTACGAATATAATGGCAGCAGTTATTTCGCCTAAATCAGATGTTTCTAGCCATTTGCAGCGTTTAGCTAGTATTTCTAGAGTGTTGCGCTCCCATGGTTTGTGCGGTGCATTACGTGAGGCCAATGATGTTGATGAGATGCGTGTGCTATTTATGCCTACACAGGATTGGATGGCTGCGGCCTAAATAGCCTTTTTCATTTTCACTTACACGTCGTTATTTCGTCGCTTACGTATTAAATATACGCTGCGTTCCTCATGTCTAGTGTAATTAAAAAGCAAAAAGGCTATTTGCCTAGCTGTACATAAATGCAGTTTTCTCTGGTTTATAGCGATAATGATTAATGAACGGTGACGGGTTCGAGTTCGTTTTGGCGAGTGGCAATTATGGCCTGGTCTAGTGTTTCTGCGGCATATAGTTGCTTGCCATCTGCGGAGTGTATTAAATATGTAACAGTGCTATCGTTTTTAACTGTACGGATATAGGCGATTTTTTGAAGCCCGAAGTCCTTGAAGTCTTGTATGGAAAGATTCTTTAGCATGGTTTTTACATTTGCCTCTGTGGCTATATGTTTATCAATCATGATATATATCCCTATGTTTTATAATTTATATAAGACACTAAAATATAGGCGGTTGTCAAAATTGAAGTTCTAATTTTCGCTCGAGCTATCCACATCAATGGTTTTAAGCATCTGTTTCTTTTTTGCAGGAGTGTTGATTTCAATCTTTACAGCTTGAGATTCTGGTATTATGCGCTCTAGATTAATATGGAGCAGGCCATTATCTAAATCTGCGCCGCTAACCTCAATGCCATCGGCGATTACAAAGCTACGTCTGAACTGCCGCGATGCAATGCCGCGGTGAATATATGTGCGGCTTTCATCATCAATTTGCTTACCGCTTATTGTTAGTTGATTTTGGTCAATCTCAACATCTAGGCAATCCATATCGAAGCCAGCAACAGCCAAGGTAATGCGCAGGCCATGCTCGGCAATTTGCTCAATATTATAAGGGGGGTAGCCTTCTGCGCCTGATTTGCGCATGCGATCTATTGTTTTTTCAAAGTCGTCGAACCCTAAAAATAAGGGGCTATCGAATAGGGATAGTCGAGCTGTCATGGTTGCGTCCTCTTCTCTTATGAGCAAGATATATGGTTCATATGACCCGCATTTGCAGCATCACATGGATCATATTATAGCAATATAGTTGGGCTTATCAAGTTTTCTTAGTAAAAATGCGGTCACAATAGCTGCATTGCGCAGAATTACTGTTGTCGTTAAAGCTATACCAAACTTTAGGGTGGCCAAGTGCTCCATCTCCGCCATTACAGCAAACTCCGTCAGCATGGATGTCTATTTCAATTGTTTTTGGTGTTGTTGTGTCGTTCATTACGCTACCTTATATAAATTATGTGTTATAATATCACTTTAGTTTTAAACATCAAATAAACACTTAGAGTTTTTATATGAATAAGCACCAATCTGGAAATGTATTATTTTATATCATGATAGCCGTAGCATTATTGGCAGCATTATCATATGCGGTTTCGCAAAATTTCCGCGGTGGGGCTGGTAATATTGATAAGGAGACAGCAGGGTTATATGCTTCCGAGATAATTGAGTATGGCAATGTATTGTCGCAAAGTGTGTCGCAAATACGGTTGCGTGGCTATAGTGATACCGAGATTAGCTTTGAAAATAATATAGTTGGCGGTTATGCGAATGCAAATTGCACAGAAGATGAGTGTAAGATATTTCATATAAGTGGCGGTGGTATTAGCTATATGTCCTCTAGTTCAGATTGGCTTGATAGGGCTAATAGCGCAAGCTATGGTTATGGTGGAATATATATGCATGGTAATACAAGTGCGGTAGGTGTTGGTTTAAGCGAAGATGATTTGATAATGTTTGTTCCATATATTAAAAAATCTGTGTGTATAGAGGCAAATAAAAGTTTGGGTATAGTTCCTACTACTCTTGAAACCCCAGTGGAGCTTAGTGGGCCGTTTGCGGATGGTGTTAAATTTACTGGAAGTTATGGCGGGGCGTTTGATAGAAAAGTCTCTGGTGATGCTACAACTGGGGATACTACAATATTACATGGTAGAAGCGCAGGTTGTACCGAGGGCTCAGGGACGGCATCTAACCCTGCTTCTGGTACTTATCACTATTATCAGGTTTTGATTGCGCGTTAGGTCTTTTTCCATATCGCGCCATCGGGGGTGTCTTCTATTGCGATGCCCATAGAAGATAACTCTTCACGGATTTCATCGGAGCGGGCATAGTCTTTATTTGCTTTTGCAGATGATCTTTCTTGCAGCAATTTTTCTATATGGTCTTTATCTACTCCGTCGTCTGAGGTGCTGTATCCTAGCCATTCTTCTGGGTTTTGCTGCAATATACCCAGCCATTTACCTGCAGCAATTAGTTGCGACTTTAGGGCAGGGGAGTTTTCTTGCTTCAGCAGGTTATTCATCTCGGCAATAGCTAGCGGTGTATTTAGATCATCGCATATAGCATCGAATATTTTCGATGATGCTGTTCTTGTTGTTTCTAAATCTTTCATTTGGTGAAGGCGAGCATAAAAGCGATCTAGCTGTTTCTTGCTCTGCGCAATTTTATCATTTGTCCAGTCTAGCGGCTGGCGGTAATGGGCTGAAATCAAGGTCATGCGCAGGGTTTCGCCATCATGGTTTTTGACTAAGTCATGTGCTAATACTACATTTCCTAGCGATTTTGACATTTTCTCGCCATTAACTGTCACAAAGCCATTATGAACCCAGTATTTTGCGAAAGAAGACAAGTCGTTTTCATCACCATGAGCGCAGCAGCTTTGCGCAATTTCATTTTCATGGTGCGGGAATTTTAGGTCAGCGCCGCCACCATGGATATCGAAGGGCAGGCCCAAATGCTCAGCCGCCATTGCGGAGCATTCAATGTGCCATCCAGGGCGACCTTTACCCCATGGGCTATCCCAGCTCGGTTCATCGTCAGAGCTTGGCTTCCAGAGGACAAAGTCGGCAGGGTCGCGTTTATAGGATGCAACTTCGACGCGCGCGCCCGCTATTTGTTCATCGCGGCTGCGCCCTGATAATCCGCCATATTTTTCAAAGGAGGGAACATTAAATAATACATGCCCATCTGATTCATAAGCATGGCCGTTTTCGATGAGTTTTTCAATTAATGCAATCATGTGAGTGATATGCTCGGTGGCTTTTGGCTGTATGTCTGGGGCAGCTACGCCGAGTGATGCCATGTCTTTATTATAGATGTCAGTATATTTGCTGGTGATTTTGTCTATTTCTTCGCCAGTATTCTGGGATGCTTTGATAATTTTATCATCAACATCTGTAATATTTGATACATAAGTAACTTTTTGGTAAATTTCGCGCAAGAGCTTGGCGAGGACATCAAAAATAACAGCCATGCGTGCATTTCCGATATGAGCGTAGCTGTAAACCGTTGGCCCACAAGCATAAATTCTAATATGAGACGGGTCAATAGGTTCAAAAACCTGTTTTTTACGGGTCAATGAGTTGTGAAGTTTTAGCTCTGCCAATTTAAAATGCCCGTATTTTTCGCTGTTTACTGGAAAATAAGCTATAGAAACGCTAATACCAACCTTTAATTTAAAGTTTTTATGAATATGGCACATATGATGAGCAAGCAAGAACCTATGATACAAGATAATAAGCCTAGTCGTGATGAGGCTATGCGAGCTGTGGAGACGCTTTTGCGTTGGGCTGGTGAAGATCCTGCGCGTGAGGGTTTGCTCGAGACTCCATCGCGCGTTGTTAAGTCTTATGAGGAGTTTTTCTCTGGTTATGGTAAGGATGCGGCAGCAGAATTGAATAAGACCTTCGAGGATATTGAAGGTTTTGACGATATGGTTTTGGTTAAGGATATAGATTTTGTCTCCCATTGTGAGCATCACCTAGTTCCGATATTGGGTAAAGCGCATGTAGCGTATTGGCCAGATGAAAAAATTGTCGGTATATCAAAATTGGCACGGATAGTTGATATTTTTGGTCGTAGGCTGGTTAGTCAAGAAAACATGACCCGCAATATAGTTCAATGCATTGATAAAACGCTGAAGCCTAAGGGGGTTGCGGTTTATATTGACGCAAATC
>DAOWDF010000197.1 GCA_030639165.1 Alphaproteobacteria bacterium | reverse complement strand
TTGGTATAACCACGCAAGAAGCAACAACAGGCCCAGCCAAAGGCCCGCGCCCAACTTCATCAAGCCCGCAAACTATTGCATTGCCAGAGATGTCACATATATCCTCGTAAGAAAAATCAGGCATGACAACCTATCCCTTCAGGCTCTTGCTAGCGATTTCAAAAACATCAGGGGCAATGTTAGGTATTTCCAGAATTTTTGCTAAAGCGTCATGCATCAATTCTTGGCGATCACCCGTGTATCTACGCCATTCCCTCATCGGTGTAAGTAAACGTGCAGCAATTTGAGGGTTTATATCGTTAAGCTCTATTATTGAATCACGTAAAAATTCGTAACCAGAGCCATCAGGATTGTGAAATGCAACAGGGTTATTCATAGCAAAAGCCGCAAACAAGCTGCGCGCTCTATTTGGGTTCTTGATATTAAAATCATTGTGAGAGCGCAAATTATTCAGATCACTAATAATTGACGGACGCAATGCCATAGCCTGAAGTCCAAACCATTTATCTATAACAAGTGGCTCATCTTTAAATGTTTTATAGAAATGATCAAACGCATCGTCGCGCTCGTCTGTTTCAGTATCAGCTAGAGCGCGCAAAGCGGCTATGCGGTCGGCCATGTTATTTGCTTGGATATATTGATTATATGCACGAGGAGCAATTTCATCCTCATCACCATATGACAGCAGAGCTAATGCACAATTTTGTAGCGCTCTTTGCCCCATTGCTTCAGCAGAAGTAGATGCAGCATCAGGGCTACGGTTTTGATCGTATAGCTCCTGCACTTTATCTGAGTGCTCCTGCAATATAGCCTCTAGCAAATCCTTGCGAGCATCATTAATCAATGCAGGATCGGCAAGCTCATGTTGTTGGATTATATAAGAAACATCAGGGATTGATAATCTGCGCGCAATTAGGGATTTATCCATAGCGCCATTAAGTGCTTTATCAAGAATTTTTCCGTATGAAGATATAAAGCTCTTAGTATGCGAAATATCCTTACCGTCTATTATCTTATTAACCATGCGCAGAGAAAATCTTTGCCCACTATCCCATTGGTTAAAGCCATCACTATCATGCACCATAAGGAATGATAAATCCTCATCCTTAAGGTTAGTTTTTAGATTCACGGGAGCAGAAAACCCGCGCAAAATCGATGGCACTGGTTTTTGCGCGATGTTAGGAATTTCAAATTCTTGGCTCTCGCTATCAAGCATTAATGTTTTTGTAGCAATCAGATCACTACCATCCTCGCCAAGTAAGCCAATGGAAACAGGAATTAGCATTGGTTTATTATTTTTGTCTTTATGACTTTGTTTTAAGGTGATTTTATAAATATTAGATTTAGCATCATACTCGCCATTGAAACTGACTTCAGGAGTACCGCTCTGTGAATACCATAGCTTAAATTGAGAAAGGTCATTATCGCTAGCATCCTCCATGGCCTGTACAAAATCATCGCAAGTAACCGCTTGCCCATCATGGCGTGAGAAATATAGCTCCGCACCTTTATAGTAATTATCGTCCCCTAATATAGTGCGTAACATTCGTATAACTTCTGCGCCTTTTTCATACACTGTCATAGTATAAAAATTATTAATCTCGATATAATTATCGGGGCGAATAGGGTGGGATAGGGGAGATGCATCCTCGCTAAACTGGAATTTACGCAAATGTGAGACATCGTCAATGCGCTGAACTTGGCGTGAGTTCATATCAGCGGAAAATTCCTGATCACGGAAAACCGTTAGCCCTTCTTTCAGTGAGAGCTGAAACCAGTCACGACAAGTAACGCGGTTTCCACTCCAATTGTGAAAATATTCGTGAGCTATAACGCCTTCAACGCGCATAAAGTCTTGGTCTGTTGCGGTATCCTGATCTGCAAGAACCAGAGCTGTATTAAAAATATTGAGAGATTTATTCTCCATAGCGCCCATATTAAAGTCACTAACGGCCACTATATTGAAGATATTTAGATCATATTCTAGGCCATAAACATCTTCATCCCACTTCATAGAGCGTTTAAGACTTTCCATGGCATGATCACATTTACCAATATCCTCGGGCTTCACATAGATATATAAATCAACCTCAACGCCTGATTTAGTAGTGAAAACATCATGTATATGATCTAACTCTCCCGCGACAAGTGCAAATAGATAGCAAGGCTTGGAGTGCGGGTCTTGCCAAACGGCAAAATGCCTATTATCACCAACATCACCACTATCAATTTTATTACCGTTTGAAAGCAATCTAGGGGATGATTTGTCTGCTTCAATTCTAACCGTGAATTTGCTCATTACATCAGGGCGGTCAGGATAATAGGTAATGCGGCGAAAGCCTTCAGCTTCACATTGTGTGCAGTGCATTCCATCTGACTTGTATAGGCCGCTAAGCTGTGTGTTTTTTTCAGGGTAAATTTTGGTTTTAATTTCCAGAGTGAATTTTTGATCCGTAGGAGCTTGCAATGTAATGCTATCATCTGTCTGCTCATAACCATCAATTAGCTCACCATTAATTTTTATGCTCAGAATCTCCAATTCCTCACCATGCAAATATAAGGAGCGCTCATCGCTCATGCGCTCATACTCCGCCCGCTGTTTAACAGCCGTATAGTCGTCATGGATACAAAAATTCAAATCAAGCTTAGCTATATTGAATGGGTAGGGCGTGTAATCTTTGAGGTATGTGGTTTTTGGAGGAGTGTTATTCATGCTTGGCTCTTTTCTGGATTTTGCTATAAACATCATAATGAAGGAAAAACATTGCTTTGCAAACGGCTAGGCTTTCAAATTAAAAATAACTATATAATACTGCGATATATCTTGACACTTTACGATAGATATGGTTATTTCGAGCGCTGATGACGTAAAGTCACTAAAACATATAAATAAAATGGAATTTAAAAGATGTTCGCTGTTATTAAAACTGGTGGAAAACAGTATAAAGTACAAAAAGACGATAAACTTCTAATTGAAAAGATAGAAGGTGAAGACGGCGCAAAAATTACGCTTGACGAAGTTTTGATGGTTGTTGATGGCAAAACGTCTAAAGTTGGTGAGCCGTTGGTTAAGGGTGCAGTTGTGGAAGCTAAGCTAGTTAGCCAAGAGCGTGGTCCTAAGATTACGATTTTCAAGAAAAAACGTCGTCAAAATTACCGTCGTAAAAGAGGTCATCGTCAAGATCTAACAATGATCCAAATCACAAACATTAAGGCTGCTTAATTTTAATTAGGCACATAAAGAATTCAGGAGATAAATAATGGCACATAAAAAAGCAGGTGGTAGTTCCAGAAACGGTCGTGATTCGATTGGTCGTAGACTTGGTATCAAAAAATATGGTGGAGAAACTGTATTAGCT
>DAOWDF010000078.1 GCA_030639165.1 Alphaproteobacteria bacterium | reverse complement strand
TGTTTTCAACGGCGCATTGGGCGCGCGGTGATACTAAAACGCCTGTTCGCATAGCTATTATCTCAACGATAATTAACATCGCTATGAGCCTTATTTTAATTCAATATATCGGCGTGGTCGGTATAGCTCTGGCAACGGGAGTTACTGGCTGGCTGCAATTCTATTTGCATGTGCGTGCGCTTAAAAATCACCCATCAGCGCATTTTGACAGTAAGTTCTTGCACAACACCCCTAAGATCATAGCATCTTCTTGCATTATGGGCGCAGCGGTGTATATAATCGCCGCGTTTTTTGAGGGCGCAATATTCGGGCAAAGTACGATCATCCAGATATTGTCATTAGGCGCGGTTATTGCTGCAGGATCAGCTATTTACGGCGCGTTAATTATTGCTATGGGTGCAATAAAAATAAGTGATATGAAGAGATATTTGAGGAAGTGACTGTCATACCCGAGGCATAGCAACGCTATGCTAAACAGCGGGTGTCCATAAAGACAGCAGCAATGCTGCTGACATAACCAGATCCCCTTAGTTAGTATTTTGCTTGCGCAAAACCAAGGGGATGACAATATAAGGAATAATGAGGGAAAAAACTATGAAACGAATTTTATCAGGCATGCAGCCAACCAGCCAGCTACATTTAGGTAACTATCTTGGCGCGCTTAAAAATTGGGTTGATTTCCAAGGTGAGCCTAATACGGAGTGCCTTTATTGCGTAGTTGATCTGCACGCTATAACTGCGGATTATGAGCCAGCTAATCTGGCTAACGCTACGCGTGAGATTGCCGCAGCTTATATCGCCGCAGGAATTGATCCTGATAAATCTTCGATATTCGTGCAATCCCATGTGCCTGAGCATTCGCAGCTCATGTGGTTACTTGCCACTATGGCGCAGATGGGCAAGCTAGAGCGCATGACCCAGTTCAAGGATAAGGCAGGCAAAAATGCCGAGCGCGCAGGTCTTGGCCTATTCGCGTATCCTGTCCTAATGGCCGCGGATATACTTATATATAAGGCAACCCATGTGCCAGTAGGCGAAGATCAAAAGCAGCACTTAGAGCTAGCCCGTGATTTGGCGGCGACCTTTAATACCAGATATGGCGTTGATTTCTTCCCTCAGCCTGAGCCAGTAATAGCTGGCCCCGCGCCAAGAGTAATGTCGCTGCGCGATGGTAGCTCTAAAATGAGTAAGAGCGCAGATTCCGATATGACGCGCATTAATTTAACTGACAGTGCTGATCTTATTGCCACGACGATTAAGAAGGCTAAAAACGACGCAGATCCTCTGCCTGCAACATTGGAAGAGCTAAAAGGACGACCAGAAGCTCTAAACCTTATTACATTATATGCGGCTCTTTCAGGGCGTGAGAAGCAGGACGTTCTATCCGAGTTTGAAGGTAAGCAATTTGGAGCGTTCAAGCCTGCACTCGCTGATGTAGCGATCGCCCATCTTGAGCCAATCACTTCACGTATGAATGAGCTAATGCAAGATCCTGCGCAAGTTGATGCTGTTCTTGCAAGGGGAGCAGAAAAGGCTCGCTCTATAGCCTCACCAATTTTAGGTGATGTTCACAAAATTATGGGCTTTTATAAATAGGGTTTGTGGCATAAAAAAACAGGCAAACTCACGAATGCCTGTTTTATGAACCTTGATTTACATAGCTGAGGTCAAATCACTGTAGTTATAACTTTCGTCATACTCCAACTTGTTTGGAGTATCCATCTATCCTAATCGCTACATATTAGTCGTTTGGAGAAATGGATCACCCGAACAAGTCGGATGATGACGCAGGTGCTGTTTGTACGATTTTAAATGGTATTAGCTACATTATCTATCAAATGACCTTGTAGTAGCAGGAGCAACCTTTTCCCATTGTTCAGGGTGTTGCTCAGTATAAGCCATACAATCGTTGAATGTTGAGGCATACTTGTTTCCCTTTGTCGCTGTGCCATATAATGCACCAAGGCCAGCGCCAATTCCTGCCCCTGATAGGATATCTGTTACCGCACTAGATTTGCTGTCTACAATTGTTTTAACACCACCAGCAGCAGCGCCAACACCTGCGCCAATAGCTGTATCACGGCCAATTTCACTAGGCTTATCTTTGATTGCTTCATTATGGCAGAAGGTTTCTTGTGGTGTTGCATCATCACCAGGTCCAGCTACCATATTGTAACTATCTTTAATGTTGGCACATGCCGTCATTTGTAATGCTAATGCGGATACTATAGCTGTATTTACTGCTTTATTCATTTTTCATTCCTAACCCGTTGTTTTTATAATTTGGGTGTCTAGTAACACGGGTCAGGTATTGTTGTAAATATTTATTATAGGATTCGCTATTTGCGGACTAACTCCTCATAAGCAGCGCGGAGTTTTTTGGTAACTTCACCAACAGTGTAGTGGTGGTCATCAATCTGACCAACGGCGGTAACTTCGGCGGCAGTCCCAGTTACAAATATTTCATCAAAGCCAGAAAGCTCTTCTGGTTTAATATGGCGCACTTCAACGGTAATACCCATATCCTCTGCCAGAGCAATAACTGTTTGCCGAGTTATTCCGTTCAAAAAACAATCAGGAATAGGGGTAATTAGAACGCCGTCTTTAACCGCAAAGAAGTTAGCAGCAGAAGCCTCCGCAACATAGCCACGATAATCAAGCATTAGCGCATCATCAAAACCTTCATCCTCGGTCTTATGTTTTGACATTGTGCAAATCATATATAGGCCAGCGGCTTTGCTTTGTGTAGGCGCGCTATTCGCAGGAGGTTTACGCCACTCGGATGTTTTAAGTGTTATGCCTTTATTACGTTTTTCTGCATCAAAATATGTTCCCCAAGCCCAAGCCGCAACGCCGACATGAATCTTGGTGAGCTTGGCAGAAACTCCCATTTGCTCTGCGCCGCGCCATGCAAAAGCGCGAACATAACAGTCGCTCAGCTCGTTAGCTTCACAAACGTCATATTTAATTCTTTCAATCTCGTCAACGCTGATAGGAACTTCAAAGCCCAGTATCTCGGCAGATTTATGTAGGCGCTTGGAATGTTCACGGCTTTTGAAAATTTTTCCGCTATACATGCGCTCGCCTTCGAAAACAAGGCTGCCATAATGCATACCGTGACTAAGCACATGGGTTTTGGCTTCTTTCCATGGTGTCATTTCACCATTAAGCCATATAAATCCATCTCTTTGATCAAAAGGTAGTGCCGACATAATGCATACTTTCTTTT
>DAOWDF010000179.1 GCA_030639165.1 Alphaproteobacteria bacterium | reverse complement strand
TTTTCAATTTCGAGGGTTTTAATAAAAATTTCGGGCAGATAATCCAAAACATTATCACCTTTTTTAATCACAATATCTTTACGTGGCGGGCAATGAATTGTCCAATCCTTGATAGCGATCCTTTTTAGTGATGTCTTTTCTTTAGCCATAATTTTAACCTTTTTTATATTGTAATTTTTATAGTGAATATTGTCAATATCAAGCGATTGTGCCTTTAATTAGCACTCCTGCCACCTTCACATAGCTAGAGTTTAAGTTATCCTGCATTGTATTTGGCAAGAATAACAATATCTCTTCATTCCCTATGTAGCTATTCTTGCCCATAGTATCGCGCACCACCTCTTCCAATGCACGCATATACCTAAATAGCATTGTTTCAGCTTTAGAGCCGCCACTAATCTTGGTGAATATCACAGAAAAGCTTATAGTTATCTCGCTTGAAAACGTGCCGTGACCATTATTATTAACGTCTACGCCTTCAACATTTATTATCACATACGAGCCGCGGTTTAATACTTTCTCATTCATATCAGTGACAAATTGCCCATCAATAAACTCATCAAGAGTAATGTCATCCGCTTTTTCCACGTTAATGGCTTGGATTTTTGTATTCAAATTAGCCTTGAACAAATCCAGATAGTAATCACGAAACGCCTCTATATCAAATACCGCCATCTTAAAAACTCGCTTTTAGTTTACGTTCAACCTCTGAATTAAGGATAGCAACCCAACGCTGCAACCTACCTATATTAACATCCTGGTCATTCTTGCCCTCTGATCCGATAAACAAGAATTTACGCAATGGTATAAGTCGCCTTTTATCATCGGATTGGTGAAATATACCATATGGAACTTCTGTACCAAATGTTAGGCTGGTTTTAGTTATGCGCTCTATACTGTCACTAGTTTTAGTGTTGCCCGCCACACTATCACGTAAACGACCAGATCGCACTAGAATGGGCTTATCTCCGTATGTTCGGGCTTTGTGCAATTCATACCTAGGGGATAATGGCGGATATTTACCAGTGCCTTTTAATGAGAATTGAGCCTTATTGGATGTACGGAAATCTTTAGCGATCAAACGCCATGCAAGCGATAGGTCATCAACTTTGCTTTGAGCTACTTTTATTTGTGCTGCAAATTCTTTGTCATTCTCTATTTCGTATGACGTAAAGCCTACCATTAAATATACTCGCTAAATTCCATGGTAATTATATTCTTTTGGAATTTTTGACATTCATTTTCTGTTTTGTGTGATATTTTTTGTATAATTATATCGCCTTTTTTCAAGGCACCGCTATCTTCCGTATCTGGAACTATCCTCTCCATAATATCAAATAGCATCGCTCTTGTTTTATTGTGGGATAGCCCGAAATTAGCCTTTGTTCCACTATTCCCACATCTTTCATTATCACTTAAACTAACGTCTTTCATTACCACTGCTCCTCACCTTTTTGAATTACGAACGCGTCATTATCAGTTGTTGTGCTTGTGCTAAATACCGCATTATTCTTAGGGGCTTCGTTTGGCAAGTCAACAACGCCATTCAATAGCCCCTTGAGCATATTCATGGCTTCACGATACGCGCTGCCATGTGATATATCTTGCACCACATTCCCAGAAGGCACGGGTAATGCATTTTTAACCTGTAATATTTTTGTTACACGGTAAACGGATATATCAATCGCTATCAACTCAAGGAAAGATAGCGCGGTTGTATCGGTTATAGGTAGCGTGTACTTACCTTGAATATGCACATCAATTAATGCGGATACTTGAGTGACAATATCAGCTAGAACCGTTGGAGGCACCACCGTATTGGCATCAAGGTCAATGTCTTTAAGGTTGTCTTTAACATCATCGGTAGTGCAGTAATCAGCCATTAAGCAGCCTCAATAACGCCAGATTTAAGAAGATTTTCAGTGTGCTTGCCTTTGTAAGCATCACCAGCACTGTATTTTTTACCATCCGCGCTAATGTTACCAAGGCATTTATATTCAACAGTATCCGCTTTAGTTTCAGTTTTCGCATCAACTTCAACAGTATCCGCTTTAGTTTTCTTAGGGCGACCCATAATAAATACCTTCCATTTGTTTAAATCATTATCATATAAAACATCTTTTTAATCAAGGCACAAAAAAGCCCCGCATAAACAGGGCTTTTTAAATTCTATATATTGCCAGATTTAAGCAATAGCAGCTTTAATCAAGTACGCGCTATCAGGGTATATGATATTATCATAGTTATCTGCGATAGTGATTTCTTGCGCTTTTTGTGGATTAGTCAAACCAACAACTTCAACATTCCTACGTGGAGCGTCCGCATTAACAAAAGTGTATCCTAGTGTTTGTTGGCGTTGTGCTGGTGGACGGACAACCGCAAGAACAATATCCTTGCCCCATGTGCGCGTAATATTCGCAGTCTGGCCAATTTCTGAGCTGTCATAGAAGCTGTCAGCAGCAATAATACGCTCAACTTTAAGAGCTTTTGCAAGATCGTCAAACGAAAGAGTACCAGCGCGATTAGCAGAAAAGCCGAGTGCGCTAAGAATATTCACGTTATAACTAAGAGCATCGGCAACAGCAACATCCATAATCGCTACGTTTGGGGTGTGGCCAGTTGTTGCACGTATTGCGTTACGTCCAGTTAGAAAATCTTCCATAGGATTAGCATCAGCATGGCCAATATTATTATACTGGTTAGTGCCTGCAAGCGTTACGTTCTGGGTAATAACGCCAGTGTTTGTCAGTTGACTAGCAACAGATAGTTCATAGCCAAGCATCATGCGGAGTGTTAAATCGTTAACTTCCTCGTCAACCGCTTTATATACAGTTGGTGATCTACGAATATCGCTAGCTGTAACAACTGAACCAAGGCCATAGTCTTGAATGTCGTATGTTGTTACTGAAAGAGCCGTCTTATCAGTCATTGCATATTTTCCAGCGCCCACATGTTCCATATTTGGAATACGTAGGGATTCTGTGCCGTACTGCAAAATGCTACCCGTTGCCGTTGGTACGGGCTTTTGTGGTAGTATCTGCTCCGCTACAAATCCAGTAGGGGTGATTTTATTACTAACGTCTGTCAGTAAATTAATTTCACCAACTGTTAAACGATCCGCCATGATTATAATTCCTTTTCTATATTAATTAAACGTGGATTCTTACGGTTTCAACGAACACCGCGAAATGATCGCCAGCCGCAGCGTCAACCTCTGCGCGTGCAACTGATATATCATTCGCAACCGCAGCAACGATAAGATCACCACTTGCATCAACCTTCAAACGATCGCCCGCTGTAATAACTCCGCCAGCAATAGCAAATGCGCCACCGCCCGCACGTGCGATTGTGATTGAGCTTGAAACGCCCGCATATTCATGAGCGAACCCGATTGCGTCTGCTCCTGCTCCTGCGATAGCCACTAAGCCACCCGAGAACGTCACTGCCTTGTTAGCTTCAATAGCCACGGCAGTTGTTGTTTTAAGACCGTCTAAATTTGGTGCTAAATATGATGAAGACATGATATTAATTCCTTTTCTGTATTAAAGAGCCGCGCTCAATATTGGATTAGCTTTACGAACCTTATCAATGGCATCAGATAAAACAACGCCATCGTCTTTTACTATTTTCTCCGCCATTGTGATAATCTCTGTATATGCATCTTTGCTGGTTTTTTCATCAGCAGGGGCTTTACCATCGCCGATTGCGCTCATTTGAACTGGTACTGAAAGCTTAACAAACTCACTCATGTTACCGTCCATAAACGCATCTTTTTGAGCAGGGCAAGCCTTACCTTCTGAAAGCATCACGCTAAACTCACCTTCTTTATCAAGTTTAGTAATACGCTCAGACAATGTAACAATCTCTTTGTTTTTAGCATCAACAACCGCACCAAGATTTTTTACTTTTTCTGATAGCTCTACGCTGTTATCTTGAAAACCTACCAAGCGCACTAGCTCGCTTTTTTCATTGTCGGACATTTCAATTGAAACTAGACCGCTCTTTAATTCTGCAAAATCCATTATTTTATTCCTTTTAGGATTGGTGTTTAAGTTATTATCTTTTTTATTGTCTTTTTTGTCAATACTGGGCGTTT
>DAOWDF010000304.1 GCA_030639165.1 Alphaproteobacteria bacterium | reverse complement strand
TATTTTGGATTACCAAAAAGATATAAATGACATGTTTGGTGGCGTTCAACTTATCTATGACGGCGAACTTAGCGTAGAGAAGAAGCCTGAACATTACACGGTTACCCTACCCCATATCTCTATTAAAAACCCAAATGCAGGCGGTGAAACCAATAACTTCACGCTCGATTTTGGTATTATAACTATCAATGCCATACCAGATGAAAAAAATGGCTACTGGCAAACTGCATGGAATTTCCCTTCAAACATAACTATGTCAGACAGCTCAGAGGATCCTGATATAATTATAAATTTCGGACAGCAAAAAATAGTGGCTCTACTTAATGAGCAACTGGGTTATTTCACTAAAATGGATTTCAATCTATCCGATATAACTATAAAATCAGGCGATGAAAACCTTGGTCTAGAGCTAGGCAGCTTACAATTCTATACAAATTGGAGCGAAGATAATGGCGATGGTGATAACCTTATATTCTCTGGCCCTGCATATGTGACCATGAAAAACCTTCTTATACATGACAAAGATGAGTCGGAAAGCATCAACCTAGGTGAGCTAAAGATGGAGTTTGATATTGATAATTTCAAACTCCCCACATTAGAAGAATATAAGAAAAAAGTTTTTAAACATGCCGATACATTTAAGTCTCTTGAAAAACTGGAAACAGAAAATGATAAAGAGAACATAGATGGCAAGAACGTAACCGACATGATGCTTGACCTTTATCAGTTTGATATGGATGGCTATAGCCTAAAATACTCCATTAATAATCTTGAAATAAAAACCATACCTGAAGAGAATGAGGCAAATAAATTTACCAATATTAAAGTTGGGACTGCTGCTTTTGGATTAGGGGTTGATGGCCTCAAATCAGATAAAGGCATACTTAATTTTAA
This sequence comes from Alphaproteobacteria bacterium, assembly GCA_030639165.1. GTDB lineage: Bacteria > Pseudomonadota > Alphaproteobacteria > Micavibrionales > Micavibrionaceae > UBA1672. The sequence goes on along the minus strand of DAOWDF010000304.1, from coordinate 3,580 downwards.
CATTGGTTATAGCGACATAAAAACGCAACCATCCGACCCAGAGTATCAAGATATTTTACCGCAAAATGTAAACTTTGATATCAGCGCCGAAAACATTCCTTATAAAATCCTAGGGGAAATAGCAAAAACCACATTCAAATCAGTTTCAGAAAAACCTGAGACTGCTCAAATGGTGGGGATTGGCCTAATGATGCGCTTACCTGCTATATTAGCCTCCGCAGGAACTCAGCTAGTCGTTAAAGATAACAATATTAAGAACGATATTTACGCACTAACCCTAGATGGAAAAGCTAAAACTGACCTGACATCTATAACTGGATTTACTGCTCAGTTTTACGCTATATTCAACGGCCTAGATACACTATTAAATATAGCGAAAACCAATGCGTCTAATACTGAAAGCACAAATGCAGAAAAATTCAGCAGTCTGGTTTCAACGCTTGAAAAAATCCAAAAGATGGGTGTGAAAGAAGGTGGTCTTGAAAATGCACCATATATGTTCAATTTCGAAGCTACGCCAGAAGGATCTTTCCTGATAAACGGTAAAGATCCATCGGCAGTACTGGGGAAAGCCGAAGCTGAGACAGCAACTATTTCAACAGATACGGAATAATAGCATTAAGGCGCAACATACCCTCGCGGGTTAAACGTAAATTATCGCCATTAAGCTCAGCCCATCCTTCTTTGCAAATTGTAGCTAAATTTGCATGCTCTATTATGTCGGAGCAGAGTTTAAGCGATATACCGCTGCGCAAACGCAACCCCATCATCACTGCCTCGGTAAGCCTATCATCCGCTGATAATGACTCCAGATCATGCGATCCATGGCCTTTAGCATTTACACGCTCCAACCAAATTTCAGGCACTCTATGATCACGACTAGCATATTTCTGGCCATCGTCCATAACAAAGCGCCCATGTGCACCCGCGCCTACGCCAATATAATCCGCCATATACCAGTAAATCAGGTTATGGCGGCATTCCTGCCCTGCGCTCGCATAGTTTGAAACCTCATAAGCTGGCAAGCCCGCCTCCTCACAAATATCCTGCGTTAAGTGGTAGAAATCCGCCCCCTTAACCTCATCTGGGATAGCAAACTCCCCGCGATTATATTGCAATTGGAACGGCGTTCCGCGCTCAATAGTTAGCTGATAGAGTGATAAATGCCCATTAGCATATTTCATAGCGCCTTTAAGCTCGGCCTCCCAATCAGCCAAACTTTGCTCAGGCCGCCCATAAATTAAATCAAAGCTATAACGATCAAAGCATTTAGCCGCAATATCAATCGCCTTTTTGGCTTCAGCAGAGCTATGCTCCCGCCCTAGGAATTTAAGATCAGCATCATTAAATGCTTGCACGCCAAGGGATATACGATTTACGCCAGCCTCACGAAACCCCTCAAACTTATCAATCTCAACAGAAGTCGGGTTAGCCTCAAGCGTGATTTCAATATCATTGGCGATAGGCCATAAACGCTGCACAGCATCAATTATAGTTTGCACAGTTTTTGGAGTCATTAATGAAGGAGTGCCGCCACCGAAAAATATCGATACCACCTGCTTATCAGGTGTTACGGCTGCATAATGCTCCAGCTCATCCACATAAGCCGCAGCCCACTGTTCCTGATCAAACCCTCCGCGCACATGCGAATTAAAATCACAATACGGGCATTTTGACGCACAAAAAGGCCAGTGAATATATACGCCCATTTGATTAGATTTGAACATAGCATAACCATCTACTTTTCAGCATCAACCTATAATTATTTCTAATTAATAATAAATGTTTGAGTTTTTCCTGATTCTAGATCTACTACTGAAAGGCCATAACCACATATATTATCAGGGTTCACCCTAACTTTTATATCGCCCCCAACGCCATTGGATACAGCCTCATTAAACGCCTCTGCATTTTTAATTTCCGAGCATTTAGCCGCCTCTTCAAAAGACATTGAAATATGCTTGCCTTTATACTCCGCCAATTCTAACTTTGCATCATTAACAGTATCAAAAGCCAGCCAGCTAACCGCCATTGTTGCGACCAACGCCCCAAAACCAAAATCAGCTATCCTGTCGTTCATATTATATACTCAATCTATAAATTAATGTTTATATCAGATGTATGCCTACAACATAAGAATAGCAAGCATAATAACGGATGCTAATTAGGAAAGGCAATCCCTTACCAACAGCTCAAACGCATTAGCGCGATGGGAAATTGCCTGCTTCTTATCTCCATCCATTTCAGCGAAGCTAATATCATAGCCATCAGCCTGAAATATCGCATCATAACCAAAGCCATTATCACCGCGCATAGGCCAAGTAATAACGCCACGAGCCTCACCCTCAAACACTTCTGAATGGCCATCAGGCCAGCAAATAGCAAGCGCACAAACGAATTTAGCGCTGCGATCTTGCGCGCCCCCAAGGGCTTCATTAACCTTGCTCATTGCCAAATTAAAGTCTTTGCTTTCCCCGCCCCAACGCGCGGAATAAATCCCTGGATCACCGCCAAGAGCATTAACCGAAAGGCCGCTATCATCCGCAAGAGCGACCTTACCACTAGCCATAGCCGCAGCTTTAGCCTTCAAAACTGCATTCTCAGCAAAGGTCGCGCCCGTCTCCTCTGGCTCATCCAAACCAAGCTCACCAGCACTATAAAATATTGATGCATGCGGAGCAAGGAGCGCAGAAATCTCGCGCACCTTCCCTTGATTATGCGTGGCAATTACTAGTTCATCACCATCGAATTTACGCATTTAGCACCTTATCCTGAGCGTCTTTCAAACTAATACAGCCAGCTTTTGCAAGGTTTAATAGCTCCAAAAATTCGCTTTCTGAAAATGGTTCCTTCTCGGCTGTGCCTTGGATTTCACAAATACCGCCCTTGCCTGTAATTACAAAATTCGCATCCGTGTCCGCGTCACAATCCTCATCATAATCAAGGTCTAGCACTGGAGCGCCCTTATAAATACCGCAAGAAATAGCAGCTACACTGTCATTAACAGGAACTTCATCGAGAACGCCAATATTCACTAAATGCTGCATAGCCAGATGTAACGCCACATATCCGCCAGTAATCGCCGCAGTTCTAGTGCCACCATCCGCTTGTATAACATCACAATCAACGCGCACTTGACGCTCACCCAGCTTCTTCATATCAACCACAGCGCGCAAAGATCTACCAATTAAGCGCTGTATTTCCTGAGTTCTCCCAGATTGCTTGCCGCGCGCAGCTTCACGATCCATCCGCGTATGAGTAGAGCGCGGTAACATACCATATTCCGCCGTAACCCATCCCTTACCAGAGTTTTTCATCCATCCTGGGATACGATCTTCAACACTCGCGCTACATAACACATGCGTATCACCAAACTTTACCAAGCATGAGCCTTCCGCATATTTTGAATAATTAGGGATTATTTCAACAGTTCTTAAATCTTGTGGGCTACGCCCTGATGGTCGTGACATATTATATACTCCTTTAAAATTACCTGCCCCATAAATAGAAGCAAGATATGTTTTGCGTCAATGGCTTTTTCAATGTAGAATCGAAGATAACGTTACTTTATTCTGGGCTT
>DAOWDF010000271.1 GCA_030639165.1 Alphaproteobacteria bacterium | reverse complement strand
TCCAGCTGGCTTTGAAGTTATTGCAAAATCTGAGGGCGCGCCATATGCGTTTATCGCCGATAAAGCTCGCAAATATTACGGCGTACACTTCCACCCTGAAGTTGTGCATACGCTGCACGGGGCGGAGCTGCTCAAGAACTTCACTCATAATGTATGTGGCTGTTCAGGTGATTGGACTATGGCCGCGTTCCGCACGGAAGTTATCGCGAAAATCCGCGCCCAAGTTGGAGGCGAAAAAGTTATATGTGGGCTTTCTGGCGGAGTGGACAGCTCGGTTACGGCTGTATTGCTGCATGAAGCAATCGGCGATCAGCTAACTTGCATATATGTGGATACTGGCCTGATGCGCGCAGGTGAATCCGAGCAAGTAGTATCGATGTTCCGTGATCACTATAATATTAACCTAATCCATGAAAATGCGAGCGATCGGTTTTTGGGCGGCCTAGAAGGCGTTAGCGATCCTGAGAAAAAACGTAAAATCATAGGCGGATTATTCATCGATGTATTTGATGATTGCTCTGGCCGCGTAGGCGAAAGTGGCAAGCCCGCTAAATTCCTCGCTCAAGGTACGCTCTACCCCGATGTGATCGAAAGCGTTAGCTTCATTGGCAAGGAAAGCGTTACCATCAAAAGCCACCATAATGTTGGCGGCTTGCCTGATGATATGGAGATGGAGCTGGTTGAACCTTTGCGCGATCTATTCAAAGACGAGGTGCGCGCATTAGGACGCGAGCTTGGTATGCCTGAAGACTTTATCCGCCGCCACCCATTTCCGGGTCCGGGTCTGGCTATCCGCATACCGGGGGAGATCACGCAGGAGAAAATCAATATCTTGCGCAAAGCCGATGTGGTTTATCTGGACGAGATCAAAAAGGCTGGTTTATATGATAAAATCTGGCAAGCATTTGCGGTGCTTCTTCCGGTGCGAACCGTCGGAGTTATGGGCGATGCAAGGACTTATGATTATGTTTGCGCTCTCAGGGCTGTGACCTCTACGGACGGCATGACCGCGGAGTATTATCCGTATGAGCACGAGTTCTTAGGCCACGTTAGCACTAAGATTATCAATGAAGTCCACGGCATTAATAGAGTGGTGTATGATATCACCTCTAAACCACCGGGAACGATTGAATGGGAGTAGGAATATGTCTAAATATGTAATTATCTCCTTAGAAAATTAAACATGTGTATATTAAGAACAATTGCAGAACTTTCTCTTGTAAAATCACAGAGGACTCTGTAAAATATTACTTGGAGGACTATGTGACCAAAGAACCAATGCCTGACCCACAGTATACTACCCCATCGGAGGTGGCTAACTTTTTTTTAGAAATAGGAAAAAGAGAGAAGGTGCCTATCACACCCATGAAACTCCTTAAAATAATTTATATTGCTTATGGATGGGCGCTTGGCGCTGAAAATATTAGATTATTTGGTGAAGAAATAGAGGCTTGGAAATATGGTCCTGTGGTACCGTCTGTTTATCATGAATTCAAACACTTTGGCGGAAACCCAATAGTTGATTTTCTTTCTCAGGAATACGATGCTTTTGAGGATGTAGAGGCTCGTACCCCAATTATTTCACCTGATGACACAGATGTCATGGATGTACTCAGTTTTGTGTGGGATTTATATAAAGATAAAAGTGCGACAAAGCTTATGCGATTGACGCATATAAAAGATGGTCCGTGGGACAAAGTTTGGCGTGCCCACCAGAATGAGAATTACGAAATTAATCCTGAAGATATACGGACTTATTACGTTGTTCTATTAGATAAGGTTCTCGAGGATGCCGCCTGACAATACTGACGATGATAAACTAGAAAAGTTAAGACGGATTCAACACGAGGTGTTAATGCGTACTTTGTCATCTAATGAAACCGATTACGGGACTGAGCAATCTTTTCTAGAAGATGATAAGAGTAAAATAAACAAAAGCAACACTGGCACTATCCTCCATTTACACAAACTTCTTCGTATCGGAATGAGCGTCTTATTCTTCTTGGCTGTCATGGTAATAACTTATACAGTCGGAATTCTTGCTTGGATGATATTTGCCTATGTATCTGATTTGATTAGCTGTCCAGAAGAACTTAAAGAACAATTAAAGCATATATGGACAGTTCTATCGGGTGCGTTCTTGGTCTTATTTTTTCAGTTTGTAGCTAATATTGGGAAGAAAATATCATCAAATGGATTTGAAAGAAACTAGAGAAAAGGCAAGATCGAACAGTTAATCAAAGAGCGTAATAAAGAAACAACCTTAACGCTTTAAATCACGGTAGAAATTTTCGTGACTACCGAAAGCGAGAAGGGTTAGGGTGATTATGTTTTCTTCATAAGTATAAGCAAGCAAAGTTAACTGCCCGACCATTTTGAATTTATGTACTTGCAAGCTCTTAAGATCACCAGCCTTACTCTTACCAATTCTGATATTTTTAACAATATCTAAAACTGCTTTTTCTAAATCTTTACGTTGATTTTTATGAAGTTTCTTTTCGGACTTTTTAAAATCCCTTGCCTTGAAAATAATCATTCAGAAAGTACTTTTCGAACATATTCAGGATCAAGCTCTGTAAATTCGAACGGTTCAACATCGCCATCTTCAACTTGCTGAAGTGATAGTAAGATATCTTGGATAAACTCATAGGGAAGATCAGGGTTTTCTTCGGCGATTTTGCCTATTTTTGCCCAATGCTCAATTTGCTTTGGGGTAGAACGTGAAAAAGCCGCAGCATATCGCTTTGCATTTTCAACCAGATCATTTGATAAATTTACAGTAGTCATAAGCATCTCCTATAACAACATATTACAACAAAACACAACATATTGCAACAAAGTGTTATTATTGTGCTTGGACGATCTACTTAGCGAAAACCACCTTAACGCCGCGTTTTTTGAAGTAGCTTTGCATGCGTTTGCGGCCTTCACGGTTATTTTGTACTAGGCGGTCAGGATTGAATATGGCTTCTTTTGCGCCCGCTTCTTTCAAGGAGCTTTTTAGAGCGCCGATATGCAGATCAAGATCTTCATTATCATTTTCCAGCGAGCTATAAACTGCCTCGATTGCTTGCTCTGTTGATATTGCGCTCATAATTTATTCCTTTGATTAATGCCTGACTATATATATCATGGGCTAAACTATATGAAATACACAATGTTATCAAATAAAAGAGGCTGGCCATGATGAGATATTTTCCTTTAATTACCCTATGCGTAATATTATCGGGCTGCGCGGCGAAACAATCGCCACAGCAAATACAGACATCGATCACTAACGCGTCCATGATGACGCAAAATGCCAATTGCAACCATATCGCGCATAACATAGCGATGATGGATAATATCATAATCCAGACAAGTGATAGCTCTAGCAGCAATAACTACAACACTGCGACTAGCGCTGTTAATACGGGCCTTTCACAATCTGGTGTCCTTAGGAAAACGCCTTACTTAAATGCTCTGCCAGGGTTGGCGCGATCCTTCAATACTGGCAATAAATACAATCAATTAGAACGTCAGCAATCAAGCAATGCACAGCGCGAAAAAACCCGTCTGGTTTCGTTATTTCAACAGAAAAATTGCGTAAGAACAAATTAGGATATAATGGCTTAAGCAGCGGCTTCGAGTAATTTATCGGCAGCGGCTCTGGCTTCTTCTGTGATATCTGCGCCAGCGAGCATGCGGGCGATTTCCTCGCATCTGCTTTCGCGGCTGCTAAGTTCGGTAATATCAGTGGCGACATTCTTACCACCGCTTTTACTGACAATCCAATGGTGCGCAGCTCTGGCGGCTACTTGGGGGGCGTGGGTTACGACCAGCACTTGTTTTGAGGCCGCAAGCCGCGCTAGTCTTTCACCGACCGCGTCCGCAGTTGCTCCACCAAGACCGGCATCAACCTCATCAAATATGAAGCTATGTGTTGAGCCACTACCTGCAATCACAACTTTTAATGCCAAGATAAAGCGCGATAGCTCGCCTCCTGAGGCGATCTTGTTTATTGCTCCTGCGGGTGATCCTGCATTTGTTGAGATTAGGAACCTAACGCGATCTATGCCGCTTGCGCCCCACTCCACCTCATCAAGTTCGGATATTTCTGTTACGAAACGAGCCTTATCTAATTTCAACGGCACAAGCTCTTTTTGCACTAATTTATTTAGCTTATCCGCGGATTTCTTGCGCTTATTACTTACTGCCTTGCTTAACTCAATATAGGCAGCACGCGCTACGTCTGACTTTTCCTTTTGCTGAACAATGGCTGCATCGGCATTTGTAATCATGCTTAATTGCTCTTCGATTTTATCGCGAACCGATGGCAAATCATCAACCGTGCAGCCATGCTTTCGCGCTTGCAGCCTAAGCGCATAGAGGCGATCATCTATCTCCTCAAGATTGGAATTATCACTATTTTGTAAATCAGCAGAAAATGACTGTATAAGGGCGAGGGCTTCCGAGGTTTCAAGTGCAGCTCTGGAAAGGGCGGAAGTGATCTTCTCCAGATCACCGCCAATTTTATCGGAAACTTTATCCAGCTCTGCCCATGCTTTTTGCACAGGATCGTTATCTGAACCTAAAATTACATTAGCTGCGCTTAGGGATTCTATTGCGCCATCACGGTACTTTAAACGATCACGAAGGTTTGACAGCTCCTCTTCCTCACCGCAAATGGGAGATAGTTTATCAAGGTCTTCAAGGGAATTTCTTAGATATTCCTCATCTTTAATACTGCGCTCCGAGCTTTTTTGCAGCTCATATAAAGACAGCTCTTCGGCTTTCCAAGACTTCCAAGAAAGCTCCAGCGATTTATCAATGCCAGCATATTCATCTAGCATAGCGCGGTGTGTCTGTGGGTTTAGCAAGCCTTGAGACTCAAACTGCCCGTGAATTTCCACGAGGCAATTACCAACTTGTTTAAGCAGGCCAATACTTACAGGCTGATCATTGATAAAGGCGCGGCTTTTCCCGCTGACATAGACTACGCGGCGCAGCAAAAGCAGGTCATCATCTATGGATATATCTGCGTCTCGCAATATATCGTAAGCTGCGTGATTATCCTCTATTTGGAAGCTGGCAGTGACACTGGCGGAGTCCGCTCCTCTGCGCACAAGCCCGCTCTCAGAACGTGCGCCAAGGGCTAGCCCCAGCGAATCCAGCAAGATAGATTTACCAGCGCCAGTCTCACCCGTTAGCGCGCATAACCCATGTTTAAATTCGATAACCAGATGCTTGATAAGAACAACGTTGTTAATGTTCAAACTGGTTAACATTATAGATCTTTCTGCGTTTAACTGTGGTCGTCGTTAAATTTCGCCTCACGTATAAAAATACGCTTCGTCTCATTTGCCTAGCCACACTCAAACGCAGTGTGATCTAACGATTACCATCTTCTAATCTGGTTTCAAAAGAGAATCAAATGTGCGCTCTAGAACTCCACGATCATCTACTATCTTCTGACGCTGGCTGTCATCTAGCAGTGCGTAGCTACGCTCATACCATCTGCTACCCGGGTAATTATGCCCTAGAACCGATGCAACCTGCAAAGCTTCGTGTTT
>DAOWDF010000265.1 GCA_030639165.1 Alphaproteobacteria bacterium | reverse complement strand
AAGCACGCGACCAATTAGAGAGTTTTATATCCTCTTTTAAATCCATCTCTGTACGAAAAACCCAGCCATCATGGCCAGAGATTATATATTTAAAGCTATTATCATCACCATATGTTTCCACTTCTGAAAGCTTCGAACATAGCTCAATAACAGGCTCGGCTTTAACAGCTACTTCTTTAACCGCCTCCACTTGTTCGCCTTTTTTATTACCGCCAGCAATATCTGAATAATGATCTCTAGCCAGCAATATAATAACGAACAACATTACGCCGCCCAATAATAACTTCTTAAGCATTTCTGCCCCCTAAATATTCAAACGTACACATCTATCATTGTAATAGCTTTAATGCAAACATGCTCTATGTAACCCAATGATATAAGCCGTAAAAACAACAATTAAATGACATAAGACTGGACTTTGTTTTCTTCACCAGCTATATATCATGGCTAATTTAAATTAAGCGATAGTACATGGTTTTTGCATCACCAATCTTTCTATTCATGTTTTTGCCAGCATTTTTGTCTGCTTATTACCTATGCCCATTGCGTTTTCGTTCTGCAATAATATTAGCTGGAAGCTCTATATTCTACGCATGGTGGCGCTTAGACTTCCTCTTTATGCTCTACGGCATTATAGGTTTCAGCTGGCTGATAGCACTGGCCATAGAAAAATGGCGCGATAATAAAAATGCAAAATGGCTACTGCGCTTTGGCGTAATAGCTAACCTGCTAACTCTTGGATATTTTAAATATTGGAATTTCGGAGTAGATAGCTTTTTAAAGTTAATGACCCATACAGGCGTTAATTTCTCACCAGAACTTATGCAAGTAATCCTACCCATTGGCATCTCATTCTTTGTCTTCCACGCCATTAGCTATATCGTTGATGTCTGGCGAAAAGACACCCCTGCAACGCATAATATATTTGACTTCGCTGCCTTTATCACCCTATTCCCTCATTTGATTGCAGGGCCAGTGCTGCGCTATAAAGATTTAGCATGGCAGTTCAAAAGCAGAAAACACAACATAGATGTATTCTCAGAAGGCGCATATCGCTTTATGGCAGGCTTTGCCAAAAAGGTTTTGATTGCCGATACGGTTGCCCCCTTGGCAGACGCAGCCTTCGCACTGGAAGACCCGACAATGGCTGATGCTTGGCTAGGAACGATAGCCTACACAATTCAGCTATTCTTCGATTTTGCGGGCTATAGCGAGATGGCGATTGGCTTAGCCCTGATGATGGGTTTCCGCTTTATCGAGAATTTCAACAATCCATATATAAGCCGCTCTATTACCGAGTTTTGGCGGCGCTGGCATATAAGCCTATCTACATGGCTTAGGGATTACCTATACTTCCCACTCGGAGGTAACCGCAAAGGAAAAATGCGCACCTATATCAATCTGTTCCTGACCATGCTGCTTGGCGGGCTATGGCATGGCGCAAACATGACCTTCATTTTATGGGGAGCATGGCACGGCATTATCTTGGCCGCAGAGCGCTTAATGGGGGTGAACCCAGATGCTCCCACAGGTAAAATCAAATTCATCGCAATGCTCATGATGACACAAATCCTTGTAATTATTGGCTGGGTTTTATTCCGCGCTCATAATGTAGAAACAGCTTTCGCCTTTTATCACGGAATGATCGGCTTGAATGGCTTTGGCTTAAGTGATGCCTTTATCTGGCAAGTTAAAGGAGCGCAATTACTCGCTCTAATTGCTGGCATCTTCCTAATATATTCCATGCCCTTCTTTGAGCGCAAACGCACGAAAGTCGAACTATCCAAGGGCAGCTATGCAATGCAAGCACGTCCAAATTTAGTGGCACAAGTAGCTGTCAGCTCCCTATTCCTGATCGCCGTAGCCCGCCTAGTTGCAATGAGCTACTCCCCATTCTTATACTTCCAGTTTTAAAAAAGGAATCTTACAAATGAGCAATCAGATAATTACCGAGCTATTCTACAATAAATGCTATGATCCAGAACTCACCAATTTTCAAAAATTGGTGAAAGGATACGAACAAGAAACAGTAAAAACACCTAACGGAAATATTAAAGCTAATATTTTTTCAGTAGTTTCCATTAATGATACTAATGTTCCAAGGAATGTTGGTAATGCAGGTATAATGAATAATTTTGCATCTAAAAATGCAATATTTATTGGAACAATGACTTCTACATCTGGTACATCAAGTTATCGTGTTAAACAGAATTATAAACAAGTCAAAGCCTGTCAGGATATGGGTCTTTATTTGGAAAACTAGTTTCTAATCTTGTAGCTAATAACTACAAACTCCAAATAGATGGAACGCCCATTAGGCCAGAGAAAACTCCAACCAGAGCCACAAAGACCGTGATCGCCACAACATACATATAGTTAGATGTGAAATTCACAAAGCGTTGTTGCTTACTATTCATACCGCGATTAAGCTTAGTTTTCTGGCGCGTCCATGATTGCTTATCCAAGCGGAAGAATACATAAGTCTTAATCACCGATCCCCAGATCTGATTATAATAAAGCAAGAATGGATAATACCAACTAAGCACTGGACGCACGCTCATCAGCATCAGCGTCATAACCCAGCGTGTAAACCCAATCCATGCAAGATATATGGGTAAAAATATAATAGAGTGCTTAATAACCAGCATAATAGCAAAAATAGGCCCCGCCAGTGATGTCCACATTGATATACGCTGATCAACCACGCACCACCATGTGAAAAGCCCTATTCTATGAGGACCTAAAGCCAGAGCGCGCCCATTAGTACGCAGCATATTACCAAACCAACGAAACATAAGCTGAGTTGTCGCCTTAAAGAAATTGGGGTGCGGCGGGTGCTCTACTGTTCTTATAACAGTGTCAGGCACATAGAGCATGTCATAGCCCTTCTTCAAAACCCAATACCAGCTAGATTTATCATCACCAGTCAGGAACTTGAACTTACCCAAACGCCAGTGATTAATTGAATCATTTTGCACATCGCGAATAAAATCAGGATCAGTAATAATCTCCGCACGGAACATTGACATACGCCCCGTAAGAGTAAGAACTTTCTTTGATTGAGCAACCGAGCACATAAGGACTTGCCTTTGTGCAAAGCGCATATCATGCCATTCACGGATAAGCTTGCTGCCGCGAACCTCACACTCTTCATCCGTAGTCAGCGCGCCAAGATTTGGCATCTTCTTAAAGAACACCGCGCATTTACGCACTAAACCTTCTTCAAGAATAGAGTCCCCGTCAATCACTGCTACAACTGAGCCAGCCTCTGGCATATCACGAGATATAGCTCTAAAGCCTTGCGCCAAACCATCACGCTTACCAGTTCCAGGGATGCGTACAACCTGCAAGGTCACATGCTCTGGTGGGCTTAATGAATCAAATATCTGCTTGAACATAAACTCATCACCAAGCTCCACTATCGAAGCAACAATAGTAGTTGGAATGCCGCAACTAATGGCTTCTTCCATTGCTGCGCGATAAACCATCGCGGCCGTATCTGCCTCAATACGAAAACTTGTAATCAAAAGGTAAACATGCGGAGGTAATAAGCTCTCCTCTTCCGCACTGACCTCAGCGCGAAGCCTTGGAAATGTATATTTACGATAAATTACAGAGCGAATAAAATGCGTTAATCCCCAGCTATAGCGCCAAACGGCTAGCCCCCCCACAACAAAAATAAATTGTTTTGAGGCAGGGTTTAGCGCAGCGTCAGGCAATAAAGACACAAACAGCAATAACAATACCGTATAGATTAAAAAGCCAGTTAAGCCCTTAATGCCTCTAGAAGAGAGCGTTTGCTCACCATCAGTAACCTGAGTTAATTCGCTCATATTAATTTTACCAACAAATGCCTGTGTAAGATTTTTTTGCTTCCAAAGAGTTATCTTTCAAACGAATAAGATCGATAATCTTTGCATTATCATTTACGTTTTTCAATATTTCCGCATATCCCTCATGACCGTTACCAATCACAAAAACATCAGCATTATTCAATACATCCTCTGGCTTCTCAACTAGACATTTTGAGATATGTGGAATGCCTTCACGGATATATTTCTGGTTAGCACCTTCCATATTTGCCGCTTCATAAACACAAGGATCATAGATTGTAAGCTCATAACCTTCATTCAATAGCTTGTCCGCCAGTGTAACCAGCGGGCTCTCGCGAAGATCATCAGTTCCAGCCTTAAAGCTCAAGCCCATCATACCGATTTTCTTTGATTTAGTTTCCTCAATCATTCTCTGTGCGCGGCTTACCTGCACTTCATTTGCATTAAGCAACGAGTCAAAAATTGGAGTTTCAAGCCCTTGAAGCTTTCCACTAGCGCGGATAGCGCGAACATCTTTCGGCAGACAAGAACCACCAAACGCAAAACCTGGCATAAGATACGCTTTAGAGATATTAAGCTTTGTATCAAGGAAGAAAATATCCATCACCTTATGGCTATCAACACCAAGCTCTTTAAAGATATTCCCTATTTCATTGGCAAAACCAACTTTCATTGCATGCCAAGCATTATCGGCATATTTAACACCTTCGGAAACTTCTATTGGGCAGATCGCAATTTCTGCGTCAATGCCCTTATAAACCTCAACCATCATATCTGATGTCTTCTCATCAAGCGCGCCGATAACTACTTTCGGTGGATTGAAATAATCATAGATCGCCGTACTCTCACGTAAAAACTCAGGATTGTTACCAAAACCAAACCCTTCGCCAGCCTTCATACCAGATGCTTTTTCAAGCGCAGGAATAGCAATATCGCGGGCAGTTCCCGGAACTACAGTAGAGCGCAAAACAACAGAGTGGAAGCCACCTTTTTCTTTTAGGACTTCACCAATTTCCTTACAAACACCCTCGACATAATCAAGGCGCAAAGAACCGTCTTCATTACTAGGAGTACCAACACAAATTAAAGAGATATCACTATTCATGATCGCTTCTCTAACATCCAGCGTAGCTTTAAGCTTGCCGCTTTCTTGGTGCTTTTTAATCATCTCGGGAAGACCAGACTCTATAATTGGAGAGCGACCTTCCGCTATACATTTAACCTTTACAGGGTCTTTATCAATCGCAATAACGTCAAATCCAGATTCCGCGAGACAAGCACTTGCAACCGCGCCAACATACCCTAGACCAAAAACACTAATCTTCATTCCATATACTCCTGTAAATATTATATATATTTAATTGCTCGAAAGTTTATAGCATTTTAATTTTACAGAATGCAAGGGAAATGCAACTATACAGTTATTATCTTTTCATAGATTGATATTTATCTCTATATCATCGTATAAAGGCTGATTACATAGGATCAGGGCTAATTAATTATGATTACTTTATTACTGACTATCTCCTATTGCTTATTGCTTGCCAGTTGCGATAACTCGACAATAAAAGGGACTATGTCGGAATATAAACCGCCATTTGATATTTCATATATAAGGTCACAAATAGACAACCCATATGAGAAAAGGTTCAAGTGCAAACACCCTCCAGCGCCAATGAAGGATTTATTCTTTGAGTCCATGTATGACAAAAGCTCAAAAAATGCATCAATAATCAACCCTGTTGCATATAAAAAATATAAAGCAGATGTTAAACCCTTACAGACCTTTGAATCTGTATTGGCTACAACTGCCAATCGTTACCTAAAATCAAACCCTCCCCGCCCTGAGATTGCCGCATGCGCGATGTCATGGCTATCAATTTGGGCAGACGCCGATGCATTACTGGGTGAGAGCAACGCAAGCGGAGAATTCTTGCGTAAATGGCTGCTATCCTCGATATCAACCGCCTATTTACAAGTCAAAGATGATCCTTACATTTCACCTGATATGCATAAGAAAACTCGTAAATGGATTAAAAAAGTTGCATATCAAGTTAAGGAAGATTTTTCCAAATACCCTGACAATAATTCACGTAACAATAACCATATGTACTGGGCTGCATGGGGCGTAATGAGCGCAGCAATTGTTCTTGATAATCAAACATTATTTGACTGGGCGATTTATGAAGCCAAAGTTGGAGTGCAAGATATACAAGAAAACGGCACCCTGCCCCTTGAAGTTGCCAGAGGTCCTAAAGCCCTCCACTATCACCACTTCGCCGCCATTCCTTTGTTCTTGATGGCAGAAACCGCATATGTGAACGGCACAAATCTATATGATAAAAATGACAAAGCACTAAAACGTCTTGCGCGCACACTGCTCGAAAACATAGAAAATCAGGACTTCTTTGAAGAACTTACAGGCGAAACTCAAAATATGGATAGAACCGTAACCTCATCAAGCCTTGTCTGGGTAGAGATATACCGCAGACATTATAGTGATAAAGATGCAGATAAATGGCTAAAGAAATTCAGACCTGTTAAGCATAGCCGCGTAGGAGGAGATGCCACACTCCTTTATAAAAGCCGGTATTAAAAAAACTACCTCTATCAAATGAAGACAGCCAGCAAAGCTGGCTGACATACAAATAAAGTAATGTAAAAGACTATGACTTAAGTCTTTTCGACTTGGCTATATTCCAACTCAACTGGAGTGGCACGCCCAAAGATAGAAACAGATACCTTAAGCTTGGCTTTTTCTTCATCTACATCTTCAACTATACCATTAAATGATGCAAACGGCCCGTCAATAACCTTAACTTCTTCACCAATATCATAAACAATAGATGGACGTGGACTATCAACGCCTTCTTGAACCTGCTTCAATATACGCTGAGCTTCACGCTCACTAATCGCAACAGGACGATTTCCACCTGCACCAAGGAACCCACTAACTTTTGGTGTATCCTTAATCAAATGCCAAACATTATCATTCATATCCAACTTAGCAAGAACATATCCTGGAAAGAATTTACGGTCTTTGCTTACACGTTGTCCGCGCTTAACTTCCATGACTTCTTCGGTTGGAACCAATATTTCTTCAATACAATCACCAAGCCCCTGCTTTT
>DAOWDF010000262.1 GCA_030639165.1 Alphaproteobacteria bacterium | reverse complement strand
AATGCTTTTTTTCTTAACGGTAATATCATCAACATCATTGTCTATATCAAGATCATTAGTATCCTCTTTGATATCTTCTTCTTCAAGATCATCCCAATCGTCCTCAATGTCATCGATTAGATCGAGGTCATCAAAGTCATTATTGCTATCATTGGGTTTTGTCATTGTTTTACCGAGCTATAATATTATATATCGCCTTCTTCTTCGACTACATTATCTGTAAAGAATATGCCGATAGGTGTTCCGGCTGCAATTATAACGCGGACCTCTACATCGGCAATGTCGTCTATTATTTCTGTTATTGCCTCAGAGGCTTCACTTACGCCTGTTGCAACTTCTTGATCATCGCTTTTTTCGTTGTCTTCTTGAACAACGGTGTCGCCAGATACGGTTACATCTGTGCGACCAGAATCTGCGATGGCCTCGGCAAAGCCGCCAATGAATGCAGATGCAGCAGGAAGTACGATGCGTCTAATATATTTGTGATCAACATCGGTAGATAATGCAGCAAGGGAAGTATCTGGATTTAACATAATTGCGTCAATCTCATATTGCTTACCATCTTCATTAACAGCCATGTCGAAAGTTATGGTCAACATCTCGATATCTTCTTCGAGGTTGAATTCACCTAGAAGTTTCCAGCCTTTAAGTGGGCCGCTAACCATTTGTGCTAAGATAACGGATGGCACATCGGAATTAGCTTCCAATAACATTTGTCCGTAAACTATTTTACCTGCAGGAATAACAACAATTTCTTCTGTTGTTTCAGTGAAGGAGTCGCCTTCACTATCGCCTGATCCAGATCCATTGCCAGATCCGTCATCGTCAAAATCTTTATATTCGATGAGGGTTTTAGTTATTAATTCCTTATCTTCATTGCTGGAGCCTAATACAGCCTCCATTTGGGTTATCATAGATTCTGCTAAATTGTTAATTGCCTGACTTTGTTGCTCTGCATTAAGCACGGTTACTGGTTCTAGCTCAGTTTCCTTTGCTTTCATTTCGCGATTAACTCGCTCTTCTTGCAAAAGCCTCCATCTATGTAATGGATCTTCTGATTCTTCCTGTATTTCTGGAGCCTTAAGGCGTATATCACTTGTCTCAATGGGGACAGGTATTGCACTTCCGCCTTGGGAAATTGCGGCCTCAAGATCAGCTTCATTTTGCTGCTCTACTGCCTCTATATATGCAGGTGCAACTTCGTTATTAGAGCCTGGTACGGCCGTAATTTCTGATCCAGCTGGTATGATGGACACATCTTGTTTATCGGCATCTTGGCCGAAATATACCAAAACCCCGCCAATCACAACAACGGCAGCAACTATTATGCCTATTTTAGTTGTTGGGTTTTGGCTAGATGATCCACCTAAACCAGAACTACTAGAAAAATCATCGAAGCCTTCATCAGCATCAATTGTATCATCAAAGTCATCACTCATCGAATAAGCCTCCACGCGCAGTAAGGTGCGCTCTTACCATGCGCCCTTTATCTGATAGTAAAATTACAGGGGTTTCTTCCAAAGCATAAATTTTTGTGCCGTCTATGGAAGTGACGGAACTATCCCATCCTGGTGATAGTAAGGTGAGGGGGGTTCTTACATATGTAAGGCCATTATAGCTATATGCTGTTGTACGTCCATCAACACCAGACACATCAAGTATTTCCGCGCCATCAGGGGTGACGCCACCCAATGCGATGGACATGTCAACATCACCAGATGCTAGGCTAATTCCGGGATCAATGATCGGGGTTGCTGCTCCTGGCCCTAATAATGGAATAACGGCATCAAATCTATAGTGAACAAGATCTCTGTTTGTTTCAAACGTCATAATCACAGGAGCATTCAAACCTACGAGGCGCATTGATATGTTGCCGTGTGCAAATTTAGTTTCTGGAGAAATTCTTAATAAGTGTGTTTGATCATGAACCGTTGATTCTTGAATATTGAACTCACCAACCCAGCTTATATCTTCTATAGGCCAAGGCTGACCAGATGAATCAAGCAAGCTAAGTGTAGTTACATATCCGTACGCTAGCTTCACAACAAGTGGAGCAACGCCAGGGTCAAGTGATACATTATTAACTGTAAGCTCGGGGCGAGGGTAGGGGTGAACTGGTAGCTGAGTTGATTCTACTGTCCGATCAAAATGCTCAAGCAATGTTCTGATTTCATCAGGCCGTAATGGTAGTAGCATCTTTAATGCTTGGTCGAACGCTTCATCTCTGAAGTCGCTTTCTAGCTCTTCTGCAGATTTTTCGAAATCAAGTTCTTCGTTATCGAAATCGAAAACTCGTTCGTCAGCAGAGTCTATTGCGTCATCTTGTGATAGCGCCGAATTGCACATTATTGGCGAGCATGCAAGCATAGCGCCAAAGCTTAGTAGTCTTAATTTAGATTTTTTGTAATACATGAAACCAACTTGGATTGAATACCCTGAAATAACCCTTAAACGATACATCGGTTTTTTACTATTGTCACGCGTTATTGGATGCAATAGTAAAAAATATTCACAGGGTTATTTATCTGGTTGTGATTACTATGGTCTTATCTTGCTGCAGCGATCCATTGCTCTATCCCGACACCATTTGGACTTTCCAGTCTTGGGACTCTCACGACAACGACTGTAACCAAGAGGCCGCTATTGTATGTTTTTGGTCCTGACATATAGGTTAAGATAAGAGGGATTTGTACGACCCATTGGTACCGACCTGCGACTAGCCCTTCAGATTCCATTATGGGAGCGCCTTTTGGGGCTGCGGTGATTATTTGTTGATTTACCTCAACCATTTCAATGATTCTTGATCTTTGTAAGGCTTGGGTAAAGCTTTCCCAGCCCCTTTTTGTGAAGTTACGAGAGGATTCTTGCAGTCTTCTTCTGTAGTCACTAAAACCGAATGTCATAACTTCTGTGGTGGCTTGCGCGACCCATGACATTAGTGATGGCGCGCTTAGGTTGGGTTGGGATAACGGAACCATGGGAACAAGGCGCCCATCTTCTGTCGTTGCAAAGTAGTAGTTTTGTGGCTGGTTCACTTTTATTGTGTAATACATTGCCCCGATCAAGCCTAATATAATGACGCTTTGTATTAATGTCATTTTCAGTAAGCTACGGTATCCGTCCCTGTAGAATTCATTACGGATAACAACGGTGCCTAATCCAGACGTTCCATCTTTTTCGGCTTTTTTCTGAGGTGCTGCGTTATTGTCTTTCTTGGCCATGGTAGCTTTCTTAAATCTTGATTAGTTTATAATATGCGATATCAGTGTATAACAAAAAAAAGAAATAAACTATATTTCAATATAGATATATTTGTAGTTTTTAGTAAATATTGAGTGCTAACAGTGTTGCGCTTGTGTTACTGTTAAATGTTGATGTGTTTTTTAATTTAAGCAATTGAGAAAAGCTTGGCTTAATAAGTTTAGCAATATAATTGGGAAGCATTAATTTATGGGGTTTCTATGGTTGGTTTATATAGTGCAAAAAAAACGATATTGAGATTAAGTTTTTTTGGCGTTATGTCCGTTTTTTTTATGTCTTCTTTGTTCGTGAGCTATTTTTCTGTAGTAAAAGAGGCTAATGCATGTTGTTGGGCTTGCGCACAGTCGGATTGTGATGCTGCAGAGGACTATATTGAATTCGCGCATGATAGGCTTCTCAATAGAGTTGAAACTGAGTTTGACAATGACTTGGATGAGTATGAGGGCTGGCTGATTGAGGTCATGTTCAAGACGCAATTTTACCCTGCAATGATAATGATGACTACGCAAATGAGCGCTATTGCTGTGCAATATACGCAGATTATAGGTTCGTTTTTAGATGCGCAAATACAGATGGACACCCAAAGATTATTCAGAAAACTGCAATTTCAGGCTCATAAGGACTATAGGCCAAGTGAAGAGTTTTGTTGGTATGGGACAAATGTAAAAAGCTTGGCTGCGTCTGATAGTAAATCCAAATATAATAGTCTTGCTTTGTCGCAGGTAGCCCTTACTCGCCAGCTTGGTAATATTAATGCCGCCGGAGCAGTTTCATTGGGAGATGATTATTTAGCTAGATGGGATCAGTTTGTAGATACTTATTGTGACCCTGGTGATAATAACTACCAATCTACTGGTACTGGCCTAGAGCTTGCTTGTGATCATGATGGTGCAGGTGGTTCCTCTGATGTTGGCGCTCAAGACAGGGCGCGCGCTAATCGTGATATTGATTATCCTCGATTGATTGATTATCCGCGAACGCTTGACGTTGATTTTGCTGATAATACTCTGAATGATGATAACGGTGATGAAGAGGATGTTATTGCGCTATCTAGAAATTTATATGGGCATAAAATTTTATCAAGAGATCTTTCGCAATTTACTATGAAGGGGGAGAATGCCCGTAAGCTTTATCTTGCCTTACGTAGTGTAGCTGCTAAACGAGGCGTAGCTCAGGCCAGCTTTAACGCAATTGTGGGTTTGAAATCATCGGGTACATCTGGTGAATCCAGCGGAAATATAACGTATCCTAGTGGCGCTACTGTTCCGGCTCAAGAAACACAAACAAGCCGTTTTCTTGCTGCAATTGTAAGCCAGTTACTGCCAGCTAGCTCTAGCGGTGATGTAATCGATTTAATCGGGCAGAGCCCCAGCTATTATTCTCAATTGGAGATATTAGCAAAGAGGATTTATCAAAACCCTGAATTTTATGCTAATCTTTACGATACTCCTGCGAACGTATCTAGAAAAAAAGTTGCAATGAGGGCTGTTGATTTGATGGTTGATCGCGCTATTTATGAGAGTCAATTGCGCCGTGAAATGAGTATATCAGTATTGCTTGCAAGTAGATTAAGAGCGTCACACAGGTTGGCAAATAAGGGTTTGTCCAATGGTGGAACTAATTAGAGAGTGATTTTGTCTTTATGATTAAATTGAATAAAAGAAGTGTTTTACGTCGATTAATGGCCTTGCAGCGCAAGGTTAGGAATGGTGTTGTGCTTGTTTTACTGGTAGCGATATTATCCGGCTCTGCATTGACGGTTAATAATAAGGAAGCGCAAGCTATTTGTACTCCTTGTATATTGTGCGCTGTATGGGACACGGTGTTAACGCAGCTAATTTGGGATTCTGTTTTTGAGGATGGTATATGGGAGCCTATAATTGAGCAAAATATTATAGATCACCTTAATAGTGAAGAAAACTATATTGTGGAGGACTTCTTTCAGGAATATTGGCTTCCGGCCGTTGCTGAGATCACGGAAACGCTAAGTGCGCTTGGTATGTATCAGGTGGCTATATTAGGTACTTTCTTTGATGCTAAAAATTACCTAGAAACGCGTCGTCTTTATTTTAAGTTACATGCTGAAGCACATAAGGATTATCACCCAAGCACTGATTTTTGTGCATTTGGAACGAATACTAGAAGTTTGGCATCATCAGAAAGTCGGGCAAATTTAAGTATGCTTGCTATGTCAAAACATTCATTGCAAAGGCATATAGGTAGTAAATTCTCAGCTTCAGCTAATGGTCTTGATGAGGATAAAAATAATCGCTGGAAGAAGTTCATTAAAACTTATTGTGATCCAAAAGATAATGGTTGGATAGAGGCAGGTAGTGGCCTTGATTTAGCTTGTGATCGTGATGGCAGTGGCGGTAGTACAGCTACGGGGGCAGTAGATCTTAACCGAGTGAACCGTGATATTGATTATACAAGGCTGATTGATGAGCCTCGAACTATGGATATTGATTTTGTTGATACGGTTTCACCTTCATCGGATGATGAGGAAGATGTAATGGCTATGGCGGCTAATCTTTATGGGACGGAATCTTTGTCTCGTCGTTTATCTAGTCAGTTAATTGGTAAGTCTGGAGCTAATCGTCTTTATCTGGATATGAGAAGTGTTGCAGCGAAAAGAAATGTTGCTGAGAATAGTTTTCATGCGATTGTTTCTATGAAATCTATAGGGTCAGATGCTGGCGAGGTTGCACCATTTATGGCCGCGATAATGAAGGATTTACTTCCGAGTGGCACAAGCGATAGTGATATATATAAGATTCTAGGTGAGAATCCTAGCTATTATGCGCAGTTGGAGATGTTGGGTAAGAAAATTTATCAAAACCCTAATTTCTTCGTAAACCTCTATGATAAGCCAGCTAATGTTGCGCGTAAGAGTGTTGCTATGAAGGCTATCGGATTGATGCTTGATAGGGCATTATTTGAAAGTGAATTAAGGCAAGAAATGATGCTATCTGTAATGTTGTCGAGCAAGTTGAATGAGAATTATAGAACAGTTAATCGTAATCTTAATGTTAATGTCGAGCATTAGGGCTTGTGTTTAGTAAATTAAAAGTGAGTAAGGAGCGTAGCGAAGGTTTAATAATGAATTTTGATAACTCTAAAATATTTGCACTAATTGAAAAGTGGGCGCTTGGCTTGGCTATGTGCCTCGTTATGTGTTTTTCATTTTTGGGTTTTTCCAGCGGCGCAAAGGCATGTACCAATTGTTTGGCTACAGCAATTGCTGCTGATCCGTTCGTTTGGTGGGAGGCAGAAGGTGAGTTTGATGAATATCTAGACCGTGAGTTTAAAAGAGTTGAGAGCTTTATAATCCATGAAATGTGGGAGCAAAGTATATTGCCAGCTATGATGCTAGCTACAGAGGAAATGAGCGCAGTTGCATTGCAGCAGGCCATGGCTATTGGTATGTTGATTGATGCAGAAAGCCAGCTTGATGCGCAAAGATTACTACAAGAAATAAGAGCTAAGGCGCATAAGGATTATCATCCAAGTATAGGTATGTGCATGTTTGGTTCGGTTATGAAGAATTTGGCTGCTGTAGAGCGTAAGGGCGAAATAGTTACGATTGCTCTTAGCCAGAGATCACAAGATAGGCAGCTTGGGCAGCGTGATACTTCGGGAATGCATGGTCATGACCTTGATCAAAACCCGCGTATTGAGCAATTTAAAACTATATTTTGTAATGAGAAAGATCGCGATAGTGTTCTTGCAACAATATGTACCGATGTTTTGTGGTCTGATCCTGCATTTGATGCGGCTGCTCGAGAAAGAATGAATAAGGATATTGATTATTTTTCTGCGCTGGACTCCCCGTGGACAGTGGGGGTTAATTTTACGAATGCTTTAGTTTTAGATGAGGAAGATGAGCATTTTCTTGCGATGGGAAGTAATCTATATGCCCATACTAATTTCTCCCGTGTACCAGCAAAGTTATTGCAGAATAAGCCTGGCGAAGAGTTAACTGTGATGCAAAAGGCTTATATGGATATGCGCGCGATCGTTGCAAAAAGAAGCGTAGCAGAGAACAGTTTTTATGCGATTACTGCAATGAAGGCAGAGGGTGATGGTTTGGAAACTGGCGTAGGTGGCACACCACCGCCACCTCCTCCTCCAGCTCCTCCAGGCGGCGGTGGTGGCGTCGGCCCTCGTGGCGTCGGTCCTGGTGGTAGTAGTTGTGCTGGCGGCGGCGGCGGCGGTTTCGGTGGCGGCGGTAGTGGCAGCGGCGGCGGCGGCGGCGGTGGTGGTCCACCACCCCCACCTCCACCCCCTCCAGCGCCTTTCGACGGGGTTTCTAATAACCCTCTTAATTCTAAGGGGTATATGGACTTTATACTTCAAGAGTTGGGAGTAAGTGCTGGTGAGGCGACTATGCTGTTAGGTGAAAATCCTAGCTATTATGCGCAGATGGAAATTTTGACAAAGAAAATTTACCAAAACCCTGCCTTTTACACCAACTTATATGATAAGCCTGCGAATGTTGAGCGGAAGGCTGCTGCTATGCAGGCAATAAAATTGATGCAAAAATTTGATATCTTAAAAAGTTTTTTACGTGGTGAGGCTTCAATATCTATCTTATTGGAGTTAGCTGTTGTTGATTTACAAACTGAGATTGAAGATCAAATTCAAGCTATTGGCGCGGGTGATAGGTGATATGGCGAATTTATTTAAAAAATATGTAGGGATAAAACTAGCGATATTAACAACATTGATTATGTTGGTTTTCTTGGTTTCTATGGCTTCTACCTTGACCATTAAACCCAAAAAGGCAGAGGCTATTTGCTGTAGTAGCTGTTGTTATTGTCTATCTACATTGCCAACAGATTTCCAAGAATGGATAAGTAACTGGATTGATATTAATGCGCATATATTTGCAAATTTATTAATTCATCAGGAAGTTTGGTTCGATACTGTATTTTGGCAGCAATATATGTTGCCCGCTTTTGTACAAATGGGAGTTCAATTATCTGCTGTGGGGATGCAACAGATAATGGCGGTTGGACAGTTTATTGATGCAAAGGAGCAGCTAGAAACCCAACGTTTATTACAGGAATTGCGCGCGGAAGCTCATAAGGATTACCACCCTTCTGTGGGCATGTGTGAGTTTGGTACGCGTATTAAGAGTTTGATGGCATCGGAACGTAAAGGTGAGATGAATTCCTTATTATTGAGTGAAAGGTCACTTGATCGTTATTTGGGGAATAAAAGTACAGGCGCTGCTCTTGGTCAAAAAGATGATATTGTTATAAGGCTTAATGCGTTTCAAACTAACTTTTGTGACCCATTTGATAATAATCACGGCCTAAGCCTTGCTTGTCCTGATAATGCTCCAGCAGCAAATCCTAATGCGGCAAAAAAGAACAGGTTTAATAAGGATATTGATTATCAAAAGACATTAGAAAACCCATGGACGGTTGATTTTGATTTAACTGCTGGTGGCACTCCTTCTGATGAGGATGAGGAGATATTAGCCCTTTCTAATAATCTGTATGGTTTTAATAGCTTTAATGGTGGAAATCATAAAAGTTTACAAAACACTGCTCGTGATATTTCTGATATTCAAAAGGCATATCTTAATATGCGCGCTGTTGTTGCTAAGACAAAAGTAGCCGAAAATAGTTTCAATGCCATTGTTGCATTGAAGGGTGAGGGAACT
The DNA here is from genome assembly GCA_030639165.1 of Alphaproteobacteria bacterium. GTDB lineage: Bacteria > Pseudomonadota > Alphaproteobacteria > Micavibrionales > Micavibrionaceae > UBA1672. Next base: position 4,294 of record DAOWDF010000262.1, on the reverse strand, counting down.
GATGGGTCTAAGGAGTTTATAGAGGCTTATATAACAGAGCTTGGCATTTCTGCGGCAGAGGCTGATGAATTGTTAGGCGAAAACCCTAGCTATTATGCGCAGATGGAAGTTTTAACCAAGAAAGCTTATCAAAGCCCAGTTTTTTATACTAACCTCTATGATAAGCCTGTAAATGTAGCACGTAAGGATGTTGCTATGCAGGCAATTGGGTTGATACAAAAATTTGATTTATTAAAAAGTTATTTAAGAACCGAAGCGTCGCTTTCTATTTTGCTGGAGTTGTCTGTAGAGCAACTGCAAAGAGAAGTAGAAGATAATATAAAAGCTCTTAATAATAAGAAGTAGATAATAAAAGGAGGTGCGCCATTATGATTAAATTAGAACGTAAATATAAGATTGCTATATTAGCAGCAGCAGTTCCTTTGATTGGTCTGGGAGCGGTTGGCTTGTGGCCATTATATGGCGGTCAGCAAAGAGCGGATATTGAGCTTATAGTTAAGGATTTTGCGGCTGGTACGCAGGTTGAGTATGAGATTTTATCTGATGGTAATATTGTTGATCAAGGCAAGGAGATCTTAGTTGCTGGCGGTGATTTAACTTTACCATTGCCCGATAATGTTTCAGGGCAAGACAGTAAGTTGATTGGTTATAAATTGCATATAGACAAGCCAGTTGATGAAGTGGGAGCTTTTGATGGTAAATTTGGGCAGGCAGGTGTTGCGGAAAGCTTGGATTTATTGCTCGGATTAAATCAGGAAAATGGTGAGGTTTCTCTATCTGGTTCAGGACTTGATAGTTTTGCGGATGTCGTGATTAATAAGGGCGATGAAACTTCTAGCCTAACATCTGATTGGGCGGGTTTATTCTCATTAGGTAACTTGAATAATAGTGATAGTGACGGCCAGAAAAGCTTTGATAAAATTGAACTTGCTTTTCAGGATTTTGGTATAGCATCCGATGCAGATTATTTGGGATCTGGTAGTGTTGTTTTGGCTGCTGCCGCCCCTTTTGGAGAGTCTTCAGGTTCGACTAAAGCGAAAGTTCAAGAAAGATATGTTTGGGCTTTAGCAGGTATGGCGGAGCAATTATCTGCTGTTATGGTGCTGCAAACAGAAGCGATTGGCATGTTCTTTGACGCAAGAATCCAGATGAAGACGCAAAGAAAGCATCAGGAATTACGCGCGCGTGCGCATAAAGATTATCATCCGAGTGAGGCGATGTGTAGGTTTGGTAGCTTTATCAAGAGTGTTGCGCATGCGGATAGTCAGGGTGAAATTAATAAGCATGTTTTAAATAAAATCATGATGAATCAATACCTTGCTACACCAGGTAGTAGTGCATCTCATGGGATGCAGGCTAATCATGAAACCAAAATAAAAAGTTATATTAACTATTATTGTGATCCAAGAGATAATAATGGAGCAACAGAGAAGTTATGTCCTGTTACTCCTGGGCCGCCGACGCAGGCTGAGGCAATGGCGCGCCGTAACAAGGATATTGATTATACAAGAACGCTTGGAAATAAGCTTACTATTGATGTTAATTTTGCAGGTGGTAATGTTGCCGTGGCTGATGGTCTTCTTGATGATGAGGCGGATATTGTAGCATTAGCAAAAAATCTTTACTTCCCTAATATTTTCGAAATGCCTGAGGAGGAAGATACTGAAGTTGACCCTAGAGCGCATTACGATTCAAGAAGTTTTGCTGCAAAAATGAATGTTGCGCATAGTAGTTTTGTTAATATAGTTGGTATGAAATCAAGAGCGCCTGAGGAAAGTAATATTGCGACACCGGAGTCTTCTGCAGGTTGGGCGCATATGAAATCTATGTTGCGTGAATTTGGGATTTCAGATGGTGATATAGCGGAGATTTTGGGATCTCGACCTAGCTATTATGCGCAAATGGAAGTGCTGACAAAGAAAATTTATCAGCACCCAGATTTTTATACTAACCTTTATGATAAGCCAGCTAATGTTGCGCGTATTGGGGCATCTCTTGATGCTATTTCACTAATGCATCAAAGGGATAGGTTTGAATCTATTTTACGTCGCGAAATGTTAACTTCTCTTTTGATTGAGGAAGAGCTGGCTAAGCATTCCGAAGCAGTGAATACAGTTCTCTTCGAAGAAATGCGTAATCCTCAGAATAAATAATCTGGCATTATACTTGCATATATAATAATCAGCCCACAGTGATTGGGTAATGATTTTTATGATTACGACTATATTTATAGTCATAGCGAGGCTCAATAATGGGGATTTCAAGTTTAGATACGGCTCTTTCAGGTTTAAGGATAAGTCAGCAGCAAATTGATGTCATTTCAAATAATGTGGCAAATGTTGGTACTGACGGCTATACACGGAAAATATTGCCGCAAAGCACTCAGGTTGTTGATGGGCAATCTATTGGGGTGTTGCCTGGGATAATAACCAGAAGTGTAGACTTAAGGCTTGAGCGGGATTTGTGGACGCAGATCAGCGCGGTAAGTAATTTTGATGTTAGAGCCAGCTATCTTGGCCGTATTGACCAGTTTCATGGTGATCCTGCGGCCAATGTTTCTGTTGCAGGAGAGGTGGGCAAGCTTCAAGATACCTTTGCAGCGTTGTCCAATGCACCAGATGATCAATTTTTATTATCATCTGCTGTTAATCAGGCGCTAGACACTGCAAATAAAATTAATAGTTTAGCCGGTTATTATACAACCCTTAGGAATGATGTTCAAAATGATGCTGATGTGGCTATAGATGCTATCAACGATTTGCTAGACCAAATAGCTGACCTTAATGCGCAAATTCGTTTTTCTAAAGTATCTAATAGAACGAGTGCAATAACGGAAGATTCCCGTGATAGGGCAGTAGAAAAATTGTCAGAGTTAATCGATATAAGCGTTTTTTCTCGTGGAGATGGGGTATTGGTTGTTCAGACTGCTGAAGGGGTTGAGCTAGCTTCTAATATCGCTGCAGAGCTATCATTTAGGCCAACGCCGCTATCTGCAACTTCGTCATACCCAGATAGTGCAGCTGGTATATTTGTGGGTGATCCTACTAAAATTAATGGGGCGATCGAGATTACTACCAGTAAATTGGGTGGGAAACTAGGTGGATTAATAGATTTACGTGATGAGGTTTTCCCTCAAAAAACTGCCCAGATTGATGAATTAGCGCATAAAATGGCGCTGCGCTTTGAGGCGCAGGGCTTGCGTTTATTTACTGATGCATCTGGAACGGTTCCAGCTGACACTCCGCCTGATACATCGAGCGTTCCAGCTACCAGCGTACAATATGTTGGGTTTGCGGCTATTATGCAGGTGAATAATTCTATTCTTTCAGATCACTCCTTGATACAGGCAGGAACGTATGGGGGCTCTTTGCCGAGCGGTTCCAATGACGTTATCAGGAGAGTTATTGAATATACTTTTGGTGATGTAGATCATCAGTTAGCAGCAAATAGTGATGCTGCGACTTCTGTGGATATCAGGGCGGCAGCGACTGGCGCAACAACATTGCAGGATTGGCTAGGCCTGTCTGCGATAAATAGAGTAACCAGCGGGTTGAGCCTTAGTAATTATGCAAGTATTGCAGATCTTGTAACGGCGGGTGGTACAGACGCTTTTGGTTCTGGTGCTACGGAAACTGATAGATTTATTGTGCGCTTTGATGATCCTGATTTTGGCGGTGGCCCTTACGATATGGAGATTGATTTAAGCAGTGTTGCTACAATAGGAATTAGCGCTGCGCAAGATTTGGTGGCTCATATTACAGCTGACCCTGATTGGGCGGCAGCCGTTGCAGATTTTGGAGCTTCTGTTTCTGTTGGAGTCAATGGGGAGCTGATAATAGAAAGTAGCAGTAATATTGAAATTAGCAATAGCGCAATAGAGCCATTATCTGATCTTGGTTTTGATTTTTTAGGGTTGACGCCTTTAGTATCACAGGCTGAAGATCCTTATTTTGATGTATCAGTAGGAAATAATGAGGCAGTTCGCATTACGATAGGCCCTAGTGATACTGAGGTTGACCTATTGGCAAAGTTGAATGCGGTTAATGGTTTGATTGCACAGATAGATACTGATGGATTTTTATCTATGCGCGGGGGAAATAGTTTTAGTAACCCTGATTTTGGCGGCGATATTTTGATAATTGGTGGTGCTAACACTATTAGTGGGGCTTCTTTGGGTGGTACTGCTGCAGGACGTGCTTCTTTAGATGATGGTGTTAATATTGCTCAGGCTTTATTTGGCACATATAATATTACTGGTACCATTATAGAGGAATTTTCTCCGGTTACAGATATT
>DAOWDF010000113.1 GCA_030639165.1 Alphaproteobacteria bacterium | reverse complement strand
GCGCGCGCGTTTTTGTTACCAAATCTTCACGAGATTCCGCATGTATTATCTTCTCCACTAACTCATCAATTATCGGATCTTTAATGCCGATATAATTGCGTGACCCTTGCATATCAGCGCGGCTTGCGCCCCAGAATTCGCGCTGCTCATTCCCCGGAGATGCTGATTGCCCCATACCACCAATAATCATGTCATAATCGAAGCTATCTATGCGGCGTTGAAATCCTGCGCTATCAACTATGCGGAAACTTGCCTTAACCCCGATTTGCTTTAGGTTCTTGATAAAAGGCAATACCCAACGCTCATAAGCGGGGGAGTAGTGCAAAATTTCAAACTCCAGCTGCTCTTTAGTGCCGTCTTCCAGCGTTTTATATCTGAAACCTTCAGCATTAATATTGCTATATCCTGCTTCTTTCAGAAGGTTGATTCCAATGCTCAAATTCGCGCGCAAACGCCCAGAACCATCAGTAATAGGCGCTTTATACGTGCCTGTAAAAACCTTGCTCGGTATATTATCGCGCAAAGGCTCTAATATTTGAAGCTCATCTTCACTTGGTAATCCAATAGAAGCCAGCTCTGAATTCTCAAAAAAGCTATTGGTTCTGATATAATTTCCATGCGCGAATTGCTTGTTCGACCATTCAAAGTCAAACGCGTAAGATAAAGCTTCACGCACTTTAATATCACTAAATAATGGTTTGCGTATATTGTAGATAAACGCCTGCATCCCCGCAGGCCTACCGTGATTAATTTCCTGCTTATTCAACTGCGCGAGCTTATCATCAGGCAGGTCATAGCCATTCTCCCAAATCTTGGATAAATTCTCTATTTTCACATCATAATCACCAGATAGAAAGGCTTCATGCGCAACATTATCATCACGGTAATAGTCATATACGATGCGATCAAAATTATTCATCCCTTTAAAAAATGATAAGCCCTTACCCCACCAATCGGAATTGCGCGTATATTCAATTGAACGACCCGCCGCCACTTTGCCGATTTTATAAGGCCCGCTGCCAAGAGGTATATCCAAAGATGTTTTTGTGAAATCCCGCCCTTCTTCTGTCCAGTAATGTTTGGGAAGAATGGGCATCTCGGCAATGATAAGCGGTAGCTCTGCATTACCTGCGACTTTGAATTTAAAGGTAACAATCTTATCACTTGTAGAGGTCACGCTTTCGACATCTCCCCAGTAAGCCTTATAAAATGGCTGGCCTTTTTGGGTTAGTGCGTCAAATGTCCAGATCACATCATCGGCAGTAATAGGCGTGCCATCATGCCACCTAGCTTCGTCGCGTAAAGTAAAACGCACCCAAGATTTATCTTCTGCCAATGTGATATCTTTAGCAATTATGCCATAAAGCGAGAATGGCTCATCCGAAGAATTTTGCATCAAACTCTCATAGAGCATGCCAGAGCGCAAGAAATTCAAACCAGCAGCAGGTTCACCCTTAACAATAAATGGGTTTAGTGAATCAAAAGTTCCAATAATATGCTGTTTCAGCGTACCGCCCTTAGGGGCATCAGGGTTTGCGTAATCTAGATGCGTAAATCCATCTTTATATTTTGGCTCGCCATGCAGAGCTATTGCGCTTTGAGCAGTAGATTCCCCCGCATAAGAATTAACAGCAGAAAAAGACAGCAATGCCAAAAGTAATAACCTGAAACCCATATTTATAATCCCTTTATATGATAAGGAAATCATTCTATCAGGGAGGATATTAATGTCACGTGGAATTTTTTCTAAGCAACAGAGTGAACATAAACCCCTTGAAAATCAGGGCGGCCAAATAGAAAACCTTGTCCGTGTATTATGTCGTAATCCAGCAGCTCTATAAGGTCGTGTTCATTCTCTATTTTTTCTATGATCATGTCTATTCCGTTTACATCAAGATTATTTTTCTTAGCCAAAATTTCTGCAAATCCCTTTTCCGTTTTTCCGCTTTCGATGATCATCTGCGCATTCAACTTGATAAAGCTAACATGATTATCGCGTAAATATTTAAAATCGGTTGGAATATCATTTAAATGATCCAGCGAAAATCGACAGCCAATATCCGCTAAACGAGCAATAATCTTCTTCTCGGCTGGTGATAACATTACAAAGGAATTGTAATGCATTTCGAGTATAAGCGATCCAGCAATATCTTTGTATTCTGCTATGATACGTGATAGCTCATGCATAAAATCATGGTCTCGTAGGGAATATGGCCTTATATTTATAAAATATGAAAGGGGCTTACTAACTCTACGCCGCTGTTTTTCAATTACTTTAAGGCAGTTTGTCAGGAATATAGTATCAAGTCGTGATATTATATGCTCCTCGCTTGCCATCTTCATATAGTCTTGCGCCGCAAGGTATATACCTGGTCTGGTGCGTAGTCTCCCATAAAATTCATAAAAATCAACATGACGTTGGGGCAGGGTTACAACGGGCTGCATAAACAGATCGAGGCTGCTATATTCAATAGCGCGGTGCAAGCTCTCGCGTATAACAAAATCACTAATAGCCTCTTCATTTTGAGATATAGATTTTTCTTCAATAATGTCAGTAATGCTAGGCATATTTGCCTTTGCTAGGGCAGCTTTTTCCTCTTTTAGTCGTTTATTTATTATATGATCGGGGGTGAGAAAGGCAGGTATCACATCATTAGAAACCTGAGTTTGTTTGCTGTTCATAGAATTTCTGCTCATATAATTTGCCCTCTGATCGCGTTGCTATCAGTTATCTATGCAAATTTTATGCCGAGATATTACTTATTATCCGCGCCAATAGCATCCGTGATAGAGGCAAAGCCATCGCGCTCTAATAATTCAATTAAGCCCTTGTTGATATTGTTGGCGATAGCAGGGCCTTCATAGATCATTCCAGTATAAAGCTGCACAAGGCTAGCCCCCGCTCTGATTTTCTCATAAGCATGGCTAGCATTAGATATGCCGCCAACCCCGATAATAGGTAGCTTCCCACCTGTAAGGTTATAGAAGTTGCGTATAATATTAGTGGATTTTTCCCGCACAGGAACGCCGCTCAAGCCGCCTTTTTCCCCGCGGAATTTCTCAGGCAAAAATTCAGGTCTATCCAGCGTAGTATTGGATAATATCACTCCGTCAACTTTAGCGCTAAGTAATGTCTCGGCAATTTCTTGCTGCTGTTTTTCATCCAAATCAGGCGCAAGCTTTATTAGCAGGGCAGGGGGACTATCAGGGCAAGCTTCCTCTCGCGCTTCCATCATTTTGCCTATCAGATCCGCCAGAGCATCTTTCTGCTGTAAGTCCCGCAGGCCAGCAGTATTAGGCGATGAAATGTTCACGGTCAAATAATCTGCCAGCGGAGCCAGCTCAGATATAAGTGCGCAATAATCCGCAGCAGGATCACTTTGATCCTTATTCATGCCTATATTAATTCCGACAACGCCATTTGGCTTATTCGTAGAATTTATGAATTTCTCGATATTTGGCTTAAATACTCGTAAGCCACCATTAGGAAATCCCATGCGGTTAATAACCGAACCACTTTTGGGATCACGGAATATACGCGGGCGCGGATTGCCGCCTTGTGGTTTGGGCGTTACCGTGCCAACTTCTGTAGACCCAAATCCTAGTTTTAGCGCAGGGGCGATGACTTCGGCGTTCTTATCAAATCCAGCCGACATGCCTACAGGATTAGGAAATTTAAGGCAAAAAATTTCCTGTTCTAATATTGGCGAGCTAACAACAGAGCAGGGACGCAGCGCTCCTGTTTTGAGCGCTTTAATGGTCATTCCATGCGCAGCTTCAGGGTCAATTTTAAAAACCGCAGGGCGGACATATTTATATAATTGCAGCATCTATGCTTGATCTTTCATATGCTTAAACCCAATAATCATATAGATAATACCAGTTATCAGCGTTAATATAGTGGCAATGGTCAGTAATATTATTCCTAGTTCCGTTGCATAAGGTGAATAAGGGCCAATGATCAAAAAACCAAGGCTTAGCATTTGAAAACTGGTCTTCCATTTGGCTGTTTTACTAACTGGAACTTTAATGTTTTTGGGGCCCAGAAATTCGCGCAATCCCGATACCAAGAACTCACGCGCAAATATTAGTATTACCAGAATTATAGCCGCGCCTTCAATGCGTCCAAACGCGACAAGCAATATCAATATTGTTGCTACAAAAATCTTGTCTGATATAGGGTCAAGGAATGTCCCAAAATCACTGATCTGATTTAGCTTTCTTGCTATATAACCATCAAAGAAATCAGTGGTAGCCGCTGCCGCATATATAAGTAACGATAACCAAGCGACTGCGCCCTTGCCAATATTACCTGTAATACTTGCCTCCCAATAGAATAGGGCAATTATAAACGGCAATAATAAAAGCCGCGTAACCGTCAAAATATTAGCTATATTGTTTTTAATGATATCCATGATGGGCAGTTTATAGAAGTCACTGAAAAAGTCTATTTAAGTTTATCTATAAATATAAAAAATCCCCGTAGCATAAAACCACGAGGATTATAATTATTAAAAAAGATCCTAAATACTAACCATTTACAGCTTTTTTATCGTCATCTACTTTAGGATCACGCAACACATAACCACGCCCCCAGACAGTTTCAATATAGTTTGTGCCATCTGTAGCATCGGCCAACTTCTTGCGGAGCTTGCAGATAAATACGTCAATAATTTTAACTTCAGGCTCATCCATACCGCCATAAAGGTGATTTAGGAACATTTCTTTGGTTAGGGTTGAGCCTTTACGCAAAGATAGCAGCTCTATAATGCTGTATTCTTTCCCTGTAAGATGTAAATGCTGACCCTTAGCTTCGATAGTTCTACTATCAAGGTTAACTTTAAGGTCACCAGTTTCAATTATGCTTTGTGCATGCCCTTGTGATCTCCGAACAATTGCTTGTATGCGCGCAACTAGTTCACGTTTATCAAATGGCTTAGTAAGATAATCATCAGCGCCAAAGCCTAGGCCTTTCAGCTTGTTATCTAGTTCTGTCAAGCCAGAAAGTATTAAAATAGGAGTTTCGATTTTAGCAGCGCGGAACGCCTTTAAAACATCATACCCATCCATATCAGGTAACATCAAATCAAGTATTATAATGTCGTAATCATAGATTTTACCAAGATCAAGTCCGTCCTCGCCTAAATCAGTTATATCAATTATATAACCCTCAGATTTGAGCATTAGCTCAATACTTTTGGCTGTTGAACTATCATCTTCTACTAATAAAACCCGCATAAACTACCCTCTAAATGTTATGAACTCGTAAAAAAAGGCTAAGCATGAGTCGTTAACCTTTATTAATATATTAACAAATATTAACTAATTGTACAAATTGTTTAGCAAATATTAACTAATTATGTGTGTTTTTGTTGGCAATAAAGGTTAGGATAATCACCATGAATAGATTAGCCGAACAAGTCGAGAATTATATAAACGCCATTCCAGAGTGCAATGCCTTCGGCAGCGTGACCAAGGTGCTCGGACTTTTGGTGGAAATAGCCGGCTTTGGCGATGCGCTTAGCATAGGCTCTATGGTGCATTTACGACCAAATGGAAATATTGACATTCCATGTGAGGTAATTGGTTTCCGTGATGGGCAGGCATTACTTATGCCGTTTGGTACATTAGAAGGGGTAGGGCTTGGCTGCAAAGCTTATATTCAGCGCTCCGAGCCTTCGATTAACCCTACAGATAAATGGTTGGGTCGAGTTATAAATGGCATGGCCGAGCCAATAGATGGTAAGGGTAAGATTATAAGCGGTGATGTTGCTATTGCCTTGCGCAATAAACCTCCAGCCCCGCATTCCCGCCAGCGTTTGGGCAAGCAACTAGATCTTGGTGTGCGCTGCGTTAATACGTTTTTGGCTACTTGTGAGGGGCAGCGTATGGGTATTTTCTCTGGCTCAGGCGTGGGTAAGTCGGTGCTGCTATCAATGATGGCGCGTTATACTGCGGCGGATGTCTCAATCATCGGGCTTGTCGGCGAGCGTGGACGCGAGGTACAGGAGTTCATTGAAGATGATCTTGG
>DAOWDF010000310.1 GCA_030639165.1 Alphaproteobacteria bacterium | reverse complement strand
TGCGCTAAAACCTCAGCTAGATATTGCGCCATATGAAGCGCCTAAAAATAACGATAATAATGTATCTGGAAAAACGGTTGTATTTACAGGAACGCTCGAGCAAATGACCAGAGCCGAAATTAAGGCTACAGCCGAGGGCTTGGGCGCAAAAGTATCTGGCTCAGTCTCAAAGAAAACTGACTATCTTGTTGCAGGCAAAGACGCTGGCTCTAAGCTTAAAAAAGCTCAAGAGCTTAACGTTACTATATTAACTGAGCAAGAATGGCTGGATTTAATAAGTAAAAGTTAGGTACTTACTTATCACGTAAATCACAAAGCTTATCCATGGCAGATTCTATTTCTGGCGGATAATCACGACGTTCAACAAATTCACCACCACCAGTGCTACGTGTCATCGCAATTTCTAATGCCTGTGTTAACAGCTCCGCAATTTTTAAATCATCTTGCACCAAAGCTAGTTCAAGGGATGATAATATCCTATCGCTTAATCTTATCTGCTCTCTATTTTGGTCGGTCATGTTGTTTTGTCTCTCGTGTTATATATAATTATATTGTGCATTGTTCTTGAAAATCTTTCAAGTTTTAAGGGCTGCTTATTATATTTTCCTTTATTAAATCATAGAAGTTTTTAAGAAAATCACCTCTAATATAATCGCTTTCCATTAATATTTCATGAAAAGATTCAGGATAATTAATAGTTTTTGTTTCCCTGATATTTGAGATAATTTCCATCGCTATTTTATTATCAACCAGATCATCATTGCCAGCTATTCCAAACAGGCAAGGCGTTGTGATTTTAGTATGTATTATAGGCTTTTGTATCTCCATACATGATTTTTGCGCTTCATATAGCCAGCCGAATGTTATACTGCCAGTGCGTAAATCTGCATCTGCTTCACACCATTTACCTTGCACATATCCTCTTATTTTATCTGATGTAAGACACGCCTTTGATATTTCTTTCCCCCAGTCCCCACCACCTGGAATATAGAATTTCCCAGCTATAATCTTGCATACATATGTAGCGGCGAGCGCCAAGTTTTGCGGCATAGATCTAAATACTTTGATACCGACAAGAGGAGAGCTAAAAGCAGCATAATCAAATATATCAGAGTGTTTTTGCAAATACCTTAATCCAAGATTAGCGCCCATAGAGTGAGCTATCATTGCCATTGGAACTTGCTTGTTTTCAGTGGCGCTTGAGGATGGGGATACATGCTCCGTGATTAAATGATGGAGGTCATCTATATCATAATCAAATGATTTGCCGTGGCGTTTTTGCTGGTTTGAGGGTAGGTAACGCGTAGATTTACCCTGTCCAGCCCAATCAAAAGCCCAAAACGTAAAGTTATTATCATTGCACCAGCGTGCGATCTCGTAATATTTCTCTGAAAACTCGCGAAGCCCTTGTAAGCAAACAACAATAGCATCAGGATTCCTGCCTTCTGGAGATACTGTACCAAAACGAATTTTTCGTTTTGCGCCATCATCAAGAGCGCGCTCAAAACAGCCCCAACGCCAACCTTCGGGCTGTGTGAAGCACTCTTCTAAATCTGGTGGTGTATTTGCTTCATTCATTCAAGTAATAACTTAATCCATCGCCTTGATGATATTTTCCGTCATTTTCTTGGCATCACCAAGCAGCATCATGGTGTTATCTTCAAAGAATAGAGGGTTATCAATACCTGCATAGCCAGTGCCGAGCGAGCGTTTAACAAATAAAACTGTTTTGGCTTTATCTACGTCTAAAATAGGCATGCCGTATATTGGTGAGCTGCTGTCATTCTTGGCAGCAGGATTTGTAGTATCGTTAGCGCCAATAACATAGGCTACATCAGCGCTAGCAAACTCGCGGTTAATGTCCTCCATCTCGAACACTTCATCATATGGTACATTTGCCTCGGCAAGTAGTACATTCATATGCCCAGGCATACGCCCCGCAACAGGGTGGATCGCATATTTAACCTCAACCCCTTCGGCTTTTAATATATCAGCCATTTCGCGCAAAGCATGCTGAGCCTGCGCCACAGCCATACCATAGCCGGGAACGATGATAACTTTGGATGCATTTTTCATGATATAGGCGGCATCTTCTGCTGCGCCGATTTTAGCATTACGATCACCAAAATCTTGTGCCTCTCCATCACCACCACTAGCATCATTACCAAATCCACCAAGGATAACGCTAATAAATGAGCGGTTCATACCTTTGCACATTATGTATGAAAGGATAGCACCTGATGCTCCAACCAATGCACCAACAATAATCAGTAGGTTGTTATGCAGCGTAAAGCCAATACCAGCAGCTGCCCAGCCAGAATATGAGTTAAGCATTGATACAATAACTGGCATATCTGCGCCGCCAATTGGAATAATCATTAATACGCCAAGCGCAAAGCCGATCGCCGCAATGCCCCAGAACCAAAATCCACTTCCAGTCCAGCAGAGTAATATAATCATCAGCAAGAGAGTGCCGCCAAGAACTGCGTTTAGCTTATGCTGACCAAGGAAAGTGATTGGCTTGCCTGATATCTTACCCTGTAATTTCCCCCAAGCAATAATTGATCCTGTGAATGTGATCGCTCCAATAGCAAGGCCAATAGCCATTTCAATCAGGCTGGCAGTTTTTATATCACCGATTGTACCAATTCCTATGGCTTCAGGGTTATAGAATGCCGCCGCCGCCACGCAAACCGCTGCTAAGCCCACGAGTGAATGAAATCCAGCCATTAATTGTGGCAAATCCGTCATTTTAATAGTTTTTGCTATATGTGCGCCTATCGTTCCACCAATGGCTATACCTATAATTATCCATGTCCACCCTTCAACTTGTGGTGATAATAGGGTGGTTAATATCGCTATCACCATTCCTGCTATGCCGAAATTCAGGCCTTGGCGTGCGCTCGTTGGGTGTGATAATCCGCGTAATGCCAATATGAACATAACTGAGGATATTAAATATGCTATAGAAGATAAAATTGCCATGATCGATTACCCTTTTTTCTGAAACATATGGAGCATGCGTTTAGTTATAATAAATCCGCCAAATATATTTATAGAGGCGAGCACAACAGCGATAAATCCAAGGAAGCTGGCGAAGGCTGATGGTGAGTTTGCACCAGTAGCAACAATTGCACCAACAATAATAACCGAGGATATTGCATTAGTAAGCGCCATGAGCGGTGAATGCAGGGCAGGGGTTACGCGCCATACAACATGATAACCGACAATGCATGCGAGCACAAAAACGGTGATACCAGTTATTATAAACGGCTCGTTATGAGCGCCGCTTTCTGTTATGACCGCGCCTGCTTCCGCGGCTAATTCTGCCGCATTATCAGATAATTCCTGAAGCCTGCTTGCTAGATCAGCAGCACTATCTGTTAATGTTCTTTCTTTCTCGGACATGATTTAATCCTTTTTGTCTTTTACTGTTTTCTTAGCGGTAGTTTTAGCTGTGGTTTTCTTTACAGCGGCCTTTTTTGGCTCTGCCTTTTTAGATGTCTCTTTTTTTACGCTTGGAGCTGCTTTTTCCACAAAATTAGGATGAACTATTTTCCCGCCCCAGCTCATGCAGACCCCTTTGATTATTTCATCATCGCGATCAATATTTAACCTTTTAGTGTCTTTATCAATAATAAGGTTTAGCAGGTTTAGTAAATTTTTTGAATATAGCGCCGAAGCATCAGCGGCCAGTCTGCTAGGAACGTTTAAATGACCAACTATGTTAACACCGTCTTTATTAACAACTTTACCTGCAACTGATCCCGCGCAATTGCCACCATTTTCTACGGCTAAATCAACAATTACCGAACCATTTTTCATGGATTTAACCATGGCTGCGCTAATTAATTTCGGAGCAGGGCGACCCGGTATAAGGGCGGTTGTAATAACAATATCTTGCTTAGATATATGCTGCTCAACCAGTTCTGCTTGTTTTTTTTGGTATGCTGCAGACATTGGTTTAGCGTA
>DAOWDF010000320.1 GCA_030639165.1 Alphaproteobacteria bacterium | reverse complement strand
TGTTGGATGCTTTTTGGGCATTCATTTTATTGCTAGACCAGCCAACAGCTTCCTCAACAGTTTTACCATATCGCTTATATCTAATAAAAAAATAGATCCACGCGAGATCGATGTATCATTCAACATTAAATCAACACTACTTCAAAAATTTGTAAATGAAGATTTTAAAAGTAATAAAGATATAAGAAAAATATTCGTTAACTATCTTGAATTACCCGCCATGCTCGCCGCAGCTCCATTCGCACCAAACGCAATAAATGGTTCAAGACAGGATATTAATAGTTTAATACGGTATATCAGAAGAAAAAATATAGATATAAATGATCCAGAAGTAATAAATACAGCTTACCATGAAGCTGGACACGCCGTTTCTATGGTATTGAATCCCAGCCATAATATATTATCTAGTGCAACAATTATCCCAAGTAAATCAGCAGCCGGGGCAACCCACTTCAACATAGAAATGAGGCGTATAAAAAAATCAGAATTTCATAATGAATTGCTCATGGGTATGGCAGGACGTGCAGCAGAAGAACTACACGAAGGCGAAGGTGGCTATACAGAAGGAGCCATAAGTGATTTGAAAGAGGCATATAAACTAACTACACATATGATTGATCATGGAATGTGTGACGACATAGGCCCCGTCGTAATACCGCCAAATTCAAAGGGAGAAAAACCCTCTGTATCAAAAAAAATGACAGAAAGAATAGAAGAAGCAAAGGAAAAAATATTACGTAATTCATACGATAATTCAAAAAATCAATTAAAAGAAAACTGGGCAGCCGTTGATGCTGTTGCACAAGGTTTATTGAAATATAAGACCTTATCTGCGGATCAAATAGAAAACCTGATTGATAACGCCTTAAACACCAATACTCCTGATACCCTTACCCCTTAACAATAAAGTTATCCATAACGCGTTTTTTACCACCATGCTCAAAAACTATATCGAGCTTATGGCCGTCGATATTGATAATCTTGCCATAGCCGAATTTATCATGGAAAACACAATCTCCACGCGTTAATATTTCACCACTGTCATTTTTAACCTTACGCTCAAATGATTGTGAAGAAGCCTTTGGCTTAGGCGTAAAGCCACTGGAATCCCAGTGACTAGAGCGACCAGTTTGCACCATTCCACTTTGTGAAGCCTGATCAACTAAATCTTCAGGCAGCTCATCAATAAAACGCGAAGGCACTGAGTTAATCCAGCTCCCATACATACGTCTGCTTGATGCATATGAGATAAACGCGCGTTTTTTGGCGCGGGTAATACCAACATAGGCAAGCCTACGTTCCTCCTCCAGCCCCTTAACACCGCTTTCATCCATGCTGCGCTGTGATGGAAACAAACCCTCTTCCCAACCCGGTAAGAACACATTCTCAAACTCAAGCCCCTTAGCACCATGCAACGTCATAATGGTTATAAATTCGCCAGAACTGCTATCTTGATTTTCAAGCACAAGCGCTACATGCTCTAAAAACTCAGGGAGCGAACCATATTGCGACATACCGCTTACAAGCTCGTTCAAATTCTCAACCCTACCCGGCGCTTCAGGCGTTTTATCAATTTTCCACATCTGCATATAACCGGAATCTTCTAAGATCATCTTGGCTAGCTCGTCATGCTTCATGCTGTCCATCAATCCGCGCCAACGATCGAGATCATCCAACATTTTCATGAGAGTAGCTCTGGTTTTAGCCCGAAGCTCATCACTTTGCGTAAGATCCATAATTGCGACATATAAAGACACACCCTTAGATCTAGCATAGGAATATAATGTATTAATAGTAGTGCTGCCAATTCCGCGCTTTGGCGTATTGATAATGCGCTCAAATGCAAGATCATCATCGCGTTGCACCACTATCCTAAAATAGGCCAGCGCGTCTCGTATCTCCTTACGCTCATAAAAACGTGGGCCGCCAATAACTTTATATGACAGGCCGAGCTTTATAAAACGCTCCTCAAATTCGCGCGTTTGAAAACCAGTACGCACCAATACCGCGATATTATTCAGAGATATATTTTTATGTTGGAGCTGCTCGATCTCTTCACCAACCCAGCGAGCTTCTGCTTCACCATCCCACAGGCCGCAAACTTTAATTTTATCGCCATCACCCTGATCCGACCATAATGTCTTTCCTAAACGCTCGCCATTATTATCAATAATTGCTCCAGAGGCTTTAAGTATATTATTAGTAGAGCGATAATTTTGCTCAAGTCTAATAATTTTAGCGCCCTTAAAATCCTGCTCGAATTTCAAGATATTGCCAACCTCCGCGCCACGCCAGCCATAAATTGACTGATCATCATCACCAACGCAGCATATATTTCCTGAACCTTGCGCCAGCAATCTAAGCCATAGATATTGCGCTACATTCGTATCTTGATACTCATCTACCAATATATAACGGAAGCGCCGATGATATTCATCTAGCACATTCTTATTGGCTGGATTTTTAAAAATTGTAATCATATGCAGTAACAAATCGCCAAAATCACAAGCATTAACAGTGCGCAAGCGTTCTTGGTACATCTTATACAGCATAGGTATTTTACCATCGGCTATATCACTAACGTCACTTGCTGGAACTTGATCAGGCAGTAAACCACGATCTTTCCAGCGATCAATAATACTAATGCACGATTTAGGTGTCCATTTCTTAACATCAACCCCCTGCACTTCCATTATCTGCTTTAAAAGGCGAACTTGATCATCTGGATCAATAATCGTAAAATTGGAAGATAAGCCAACAAGATCGGCATGAGAGCGTAGCATACGCGCAGCCAATGAATGGAAAGTTCCAAGCCACCAACCCTCAACAGGGCGCCCGCCCATCATTGAAGATATACGCTCTTTCATCTCAAGAGCAGCTTTATTAGTAAATGTTACCGATAATATTTGCGCTGGATGTGCATGCCCACTATTAAGCAAATGCGCTAGTCTAGTTGTTAAAACCCGCGTCTTGCCAGTACCAGCCCCAGCCAAAACTAGGACAGCACCATCAAGAGACTCAACGGCCTCGCGCTGCGGTGTATTTAATGTATCGAGATAAGAAAGGTCAGGGGCGCAATTATGCGTTTCCACGGCTTCTTCAATTTCATATAGATCATGCATGCTTAATAGATAAGGCTTTAATTACCATCACGCAAGGCCTTGCAAGCAAATATCAAAATCTATTTAGTTGCTAAAGACAGGTAACTTTATTACGTCCAGTTTCCTTAGAACTATATAATGCCGAATCAACACGACTAACGAAATCCTCAAGCGTTTCGCCTTTAATATACTCGGAAACGCCAGCAGAAAGTGTAATTTTAGCAATCTTCTTACCAGTAGCGCGATTAATCAGCTCTTTATGTTCAACTTCCTTACGCAACATATCACCAACCTTGGCACTACTATGAATATTAGTCTCCGGCAGAAGAATAACAAACTCCTCCCCACCATAACGAATAGCAGTATCTCTTCCCTTAATTCCTTCATTCAAAGTCTGAGCAACGAGCTTTAAAACACGATCCCCAATTTGATGTCCAAACTTATCATTGAATACTTTAAAATGATCAATATCCAAGAAAACCATACTAAAAGTATAAGGCTCATCCCCATTAGATAGAGATATTAAACGCTGCATTTCTTGATCAAACACCTTCCGATTAGCAAGACCAGTCAAAGCATCTGTAAGAGCTTCCTTACGTGCAACCTCAAGGTCATTACGCAGATTAACTATAACATTACTGGAAGTATTCAACATTTCCTGCAAATGGTCACTTTTAGAGATCATCTCCTCAGTATCAAATAAAACACTATTTACTAGATCACTCACCTCATCCTTGGTTTTATCACCCTTAAGCCCCTCATTAACCAAAATAAGACTCTCACTATACTTAATAGCTTGTTGCTTAGCAGAAGAAACAGCGACATTCATGCCGCCTATCGTTTCTTGCATTTGATCCCCAGCATTCCTTACAATATTGTCTTGATTATTGTGGCCAAAAAACTTTTTATATAATTCATAGCAGTCGCTGTCAGATAACTTCTTGTTTTTTTTCAACAAATCATCCACTACATTTACTAAGTTAGGTAATGATTTAGAATAGTAAACAAACCAAACCCAATAATTTTCAGGTGCAGGAGAAAGGCTATCTTCCTCAATACGTTTCAACGCAAAATCGGAAAATTTTTTAGCTGTTTTAATAGGGTAAGGATAAAGCAATTTCTAACACTCACTAAATTTAATCTGGATACAGTACTACATAACAAATAATTATCATATAGTAATACTGTTATATAATGGTTAAATTAGTATAAATCAAGATAAAGACATTTGTTGTAATCTGGTTGGCTCATATGTCCATTTCTCAGGGTCTGGAAGCTTCTCCGAAATATCAGAAACACTAGGAGAGAAATTAGCTTCATTAGCAGCTTCCACGTCAAGAGTTAACGCCGAAATACCACACAATCCCTGACCTGCAAGCACTACATCAATCGAATCTATATCAATAGCCGCGTCAAAGTTTACATCACCCTGATCTTCAAGTTTCTTATGATTATTATCAACATCATCCAAAGCGCTCATTATATTCTCAAGCTCTGCCATTTCTGGCAATTGCGCAGATAAATTATTAACATCAAGGGAATGAACCTCCCTCACATCCTGAGTACTAGCATTCTCCCATGCTGCCGCCTTTGGTTTTGGCGCGCCCAAACTAAGCGCAGATGAAGAAGGAGACTGCAGCCGCGTTAATTCTTGCTCTAATACCGCTTGCTGTTTATCAGGTGAAAGTTTCTTATCCGCTTTAGATAAATTAACCGTGATAGTACCAACTGAAGTAACATCCCCAAATGTACCCGCGCCAATAGCCATAACAGCAGCACTGCCCTTAGTAGCTTGCGCTTGCGGAGCAAATGTATCTGCAGCAGCCTTCGGATCAACACCAAGATCTTGAGCAGCACCCTTTTGTTCAGTATTTGCCTCTTTTTGCAAACCCTTAACACCATCTTTTAAACGAGATGCTTGAACATGAGCCTCTTGTTTTGCACCCGCTACTTGAGACGAAACCTTACCGCCATCATTAACCAGATTACTGCCACTACGATGCTGCGATGACGTAGGAGTAACCTTAACTTGATAATTATTATTAGGGAGCAACTTGTTCATCAAAGTATCTTGCTTGGGGTCAACTGCCCCTATAAAAGCTTGAGATAAGGTTGATCTTTGTGAGCTATCCGCATTATTAAAATACTGCTTTAAAGTATCAACATTTAAGGGGTTACGGCTCGAACCAGACGCAAGCGAATCATACATACCCCCCTTAAGCATTATATCTTTAGGAGCAGCTGCTGCGGAGCGAAATGTATCACTATGTAAACTCATATCAATATTATAGCTCAAAACACCATAAAAACACAAGTTTCATTATAGCAAATGATATTACAGCAACATGCGACGGTAACTAAGCGCTTCAGCTATATCATATTTAGATAATTCACCTGCCCCACCATTAAGGTCTGCAATAGTGCGCGCCACCTTTAATATGCGGTAATAACCCCGCGCCGAAAGCTTGGCTTGTTCTACCGATTTAGTTAGCAAAACCTTGGTTTCATTACTCATTTTTGTAACTTCATCTAATATATCCCCACTAGCATTTGCATTAATAAGCGCGGCACCTTCTTCCATGCCTAAACGCTCATAACGCTCTGCCTGAAGATTCCTAGCATTTACAACTCTAGCTGCAACGACTTCCGATGTTTCACCAGAACCAGCGCCCTGCAGATCAGAAATACTAACGGGCGGCACATCGACATGGATATCAATACGATCCATAAGCGGCCCCGATATTTTAGACTGATAATCAACACCGCACCTAGGAGCCTTAGTGCACTCCCTATCTTCATCACCCAAATAACCGCAACGACACGGATTCATCGCCGCGACCAGTTGAAACCTTGCAGGATAGCGCACATGAGCATTCGCCCTAGCCACGAGCACATCCCCCGTCTCCAAAGGCTGACGCAAGGATTCCAATGTAGAACGTGCAAATTCAGGAAGCTCATCAAGAAATAATACCCCATTATGCGCGAGCGATATTTCCCCTGGCTTAACCTTTTGCCCACCGCCAATTAAGGATGGCTGCGAAGCAGAGTGGTGAGGAGCGCGAAATGGTCGCTGACGTATAAGCCCACCTTCAGGCAACATACCAGCCAGGGAATGCACCATCGAAAGATCTAACGCTTCCCTAGGAGATAACGGAGGCAATATCCCAGGGAGGCAGCTAGCCAGCATAGATTTACCGCTCCCTGGCGCGCCTATCATCAGTAAATTATGGCCACCAGCCGCAGTAATTTCCAGCGCCCGTTTTGCGCTCTCCTGACCCTTAACATGTGATAAATCAGGGATACCAACTATCTTATCATTAGCTAACATAGCTTCTGGCTGACTTAATACTTGCGATCCCTTTATATGATTAATCAACTGTAACAAATCATTCGGCGCAAGAATATCAATCTCTCCTGCCCAAGCTGCCTCACCGCCACATTCTTTCGGGCATATAAGATTTTTATCATTTTCATTTGCATGCATCGCGGCAGGCAAAACCCCTGATACCGCGCGTATAGAAGCATCAAGCGATAACTCCCCCAGCACAACATAATTCGATAAATCTTCTTTTGGAATAACTCCCATAGCGCCAAGCACGCCCAGCGCAATCGGCAGATCAAAATGGCTCCCCTCTTTACCGAGATCAGCAGGCGCAAGGTTAACGGTTAGGCGTTTTGGCGGCAACGACAAGCCCAGAGCATGCAATGCTGCCCTCACCCGCTCCTTACTTTCCGCCACCGCTTTGTCAGGCAGGCCAACTATATTAAAGGCAGGAAGACCGTTAGATAACTGCACCTGAACATCAACATTTCTAACTTCAATACCTTGAAATGAAACCGTATTTACATGAGCTACCATTTACACTCGTTCCCCCTTTGATCTCATATAATTGCACACAACAATAATAATTAATAGCCCCCATTTTATACGCACAAGCAATAAACTTATAATATTTTCAACTGCCAAAACAACAACTTAACAAAAACACATGCTCAATTATGTCAAAAATGTGTCAAAACTATGGCGAAAGAATGAAAATAATGATATTATGTAATTAGATCAAGTAAGTAAAACTATTAATTGAAGGAGCAAATACCATGTTTAAGAAAATAAAAAAATCATATTACACAACGGGCGCAGCCATTACAATTGGGATGCTACAAGCAAGTTCTGCAGAAGCAGCCGGAAATAACTTAGGCTCCATTGCAGTTAACATCAACGCATCTATGGCATCACTACCAGGTCTTATTGCTGCCATCTCATATCTATTTGGAGTTTTATTAGCTGTTCTTGGTATTTTAAAAATCAAAGATCATGTTGAAAATCCAACACAGTCACCATTGAAAGATGGCGCTATACGCCTCGCTGCTGGTGGTGCATTATTTGCACTTCCAATCATCCTAGAAGCAATGTCAGAGACAATTGATAGTGGTGGAGGTGGAACTGCTGTATCTACCTCTAAATTAAGGGCAACAGACAATACCGTTATATAACTACATTACTTTACAATACACAAAAAGCTGGAGGCAGGATTAATTTTGCCTCCAGCTTTACTGAGTAATAGCAACAACGGCGATGTAATTAAGTGAATTTAAAATACTATATTAACCTTTTATTTACCTGAAGACCTTAATAAGGAGAACATGAGAGGCGGATATACGCTTCCAAAATAATTAAATGGAGGCCGACATGCCACAGAGTATAAAACAAAAAGCACTATTAAAGAACAAACTGCAAATGCCATTAATCGTGCGCGATATGCTAGTTACTAACCAAAGCCCTGCTGATGATGCTAATTATGCTCTTCACGAAATGATGAGCGACTTCCAACCTGATGAATCTATATTATGCTCTGCTTTTGTAATGCAAGAAATGGCAAGCATTAGAAACATCGACCCATCTGACCTAAAGCTTTTGAATATGGAATGTGAGCGCTTAATCGAACGCTACTCCGCCCGCGATGAACTATCAAAAGAAAATCCACAGCTTTGGGAAGATAGTCAAAGCGAAATGATGAGCGTAATAGCCGAAGATATTGAAGGGTTTTTAGAACTTATATCCTCATGCAATATGGCATTTAAAATTACTAGCCCAAAAACAGCCGCCCTACTAAGCATCATTATAACTCAGCTAAAAGCACAGCTTATGATAATAGGCGAAGTTATTTACATGATGGAAACAGCAAAATGTGACACAAAATTCTCCAATATGCCTTTTAACGATCATGTTACTGATAATGTAATCATGTTCCCTGCTTAAAGAACCATCGCTCCTATTTGTTTACCGCCTAATAAGTGCAGGTGAAAATGCGGAACTTCTTGACCGCCATTAACTCCTGTATTGGCAATAGAGCGAAAACCTTCAGCAGCAATATTTTGCTCCTTAGCTATTATATCGACAGCCCTATAAAATGCCTTGATTTCTTCCGCTGGTGCATTTTCTCCAAAATCACAGATAGAGATATATTTGCCTTTAGGAATAACCAATATATGAACCGGTGCT
>DAOWDF010000045.1 GCA_030639165.1 Alphaproteobacteria bacterium | reverse complement strand
TGGCTAATCCAGCATTTGCTTCAATTAAGACATCATGGCCACGGGCAGTAAATTCCTTAACAGAAGATGGAACAAGCCCAACGCGATGCTCTAATGTCTTGATCTCTCTTGGTACACCTATAATCATTTTACTGCCCTCCCTTATTTAACCAAATCTTTTTGCCACATACTGATCAACCAGCCCTTGAAACTCGCTGGCTATATTGTCTCCACGCAGAGTATGAGCCTTTTTCCCGTCGATAAAGACAGGAGCAACAGGGCTTTCTCCTGTCCCTGGAAGGCTTATACCGATATCGGCATGCTTGCTCTCACCCGGACCATTAACAATGCAGCCCATCACTGCGACTTTCATATCTTCAACGCCAGCATATTTTTTTGCCCAAATAGGCATACTAACATCAAGGTGACGCTGTATATCCTGAGCTAGCTCTTGGAAATAAGTACTGGTAGTGCGCCCACACCCTGGGCAAGCACTAACCTCTGGCATGAAGGAGCGTAGCCCTAAAGATTGAAGGATCTCCCTACATACCCGAACCTCGATAGCACGATCGCCATTTGGCTCTGGGGTTAATGATGCACGGATTGTATCGCCAATACCTTGGCTCAGAAGAATCCCCTCTGCTAAGGCAGTAGCAACAATACCTTTGCTACCCATCCCCGCCTCAGTTAAACCAAGATGAAGGGCATAGTCGGAACGCTCTGCCAAAGCTTGATATACCGAGATAAGATCCTGAACCCGACTAACCTTTGCAGAAAGTATGATTTTATTACTTGGCAGGCCAACATCAACAGCCTTTTGTGCACTAATAAGTGCAGATTGCACCAACGTCTCGCGCATAATTTCATCAGCGGATAATGGAACATCCAATTTAGAGTTCTCATCCATTAACTTCGTGGCAAGCGCTTGATCAAGGCTACCCCAATTCACACCTATGCGTACTGCCTTTTTATGCTCTACCGCTTTTTCTATCATTTGCTCAAATTGAGAATCGCGTTTTTTACCAAACCCGACATTACCCGGATTTATTCGGTATTTATCCAAAGCCTCAGCCATCTCAGGGTAATCATTTAGCAATGTATGACCATTATAGTGAAAACAGCCGACGAGAGGAATATCAAGGCCATCAGCGTCCAAGCGCTCCCGAAGTTTTATAGTGCCAATCGCTGCGGCGTCATTATTGACGGTAACACGCACCAATTCTGACCCAGCCAAATTAAGCTGCTTCACCTGATCATAAGTCCTATCAACATCCGCAGTATCTGTATTAGTCATAGACTGAACAGCAACAGGGGCATCACCACCAATTGTGATATTACGAACTTGCACCGCTTGGGTTATATGACGTTTAATTTTATTTAGCGCAACCATAAGGTTTTTTAATCTATAATGGTGCTTCTGGCAATCTTTATCATATAGACCAGCCTCAAGAAATATTATACAGAAAGGAATGATATGTGTTTCATTCCATAACTATATAGTTTTTTTATATTTATGTTATGAGGTACCTGGACTACAATAACAGAGATATCAAATACATTAACTTTTTTTGATAAAAGTTTTATCGCATTTACATTTTCTTTCACAGAAACAAGAAAATCACTATAGTCAATTATAACATTCGATATCCCTGAAAATTCAAAACTTACATCCCTAATGTTTGTATTATCGATATGAATGGATCTAGCAATGCAATATGGTTGTAAAACATTAAATTTATCAAAAACATTATGGGTACTAAGGTTAGAAGTATTAACTTTAAGGCTAAAAATAATTTTTTTTCTTACTGGGTCACTTAGTTCATTACAAATTTTCAAATATGCGGCTAAATATTTTGGTGTGCTGAGTGTTTCATAGTCTAGACTAATGGTAAGCACAGGCCCTTTAATATTTAGGTCACTACACAGATACTTTCCAGCCATAATTAAAGAAATCCGGTCTATTTCAGTTATGATTTTTGTTTTATCAGCGGATTGAGATATTAATTGTTCTAGTTGCGGTAAGGAATCAATATCCAGCCCAACTATAGCCTCACTTTCTTTTTGATATACTAAGTTAAAAATAGGCATAATATTAATTTCACATTTTTCAAAAATACTATCTAAAATATTAGTAGCATTTTCTTGCATATCATTAGTTGCTTGAATTAGCTTGGATAATAGCTTTTTTTCTATATTATGGGTTCCTAAATCTTCAGTAGTAAGCTCTACTTCATGTGCGCTAACATCAATCTTTCTTATTTCTGCCCATTCTATATCGCTTAAGTCAAACTCTTCAAATTCAAGTTTTGCGTCTTCTCCAAAAAGAGTATAAAAAATATCCTTCTTTATAGATAAGATTTTAGATAGCCCCTCCGAATTGGAAAGTTTAGAGAAACATATTAAAAACTCATTATCTTCTGTGCGCGTAAAAGTATCACTAGAATCTAATTGTTTCCTTATACAATTTTCAGACAGAGCATATACTTTTTCTGAAAATTTATCCCACCTATCTCCTAATGTTGATTTTATATTTTGGAGACCGATTGTTTGAATATGTCCTACGGATAATGTTTTTTGCGAACTACCTATATTTTTTAAAAGCTGTTTTTTAAAGTTACTATTAGCATTAGGCTGTACCTGTAATGATACTCCCACATCCACCATGCATTTTCGAAAATTAGCTTCATAAAACTTTGGAAAATCACCAGGTGAATCCATTATTTTATTAATTAGGTTTTCTATCTCCTCTGTAGATAATTGGCCGCCCTTTTTACCTGAAGCACTTAATAGCATATCCTTAGCAAGGCCTAATATTGTGTGGCTGGTTGTCATGCAGGGGTTG
>DAOWDF010000239.1 GCA_030639165.1 Alphaproteobacteria bacterium | reverse complement strand
TTAGAGTTTTCAATGCGCTCAACGGCTTTCCCAGAAAGAACCCCATGAACTACATAAGCATGCGCTTCTTTTGCGCCTTCTTTTTCAAGAGCTACAGCGGCGTTACATAGAGTGCCACCAGAATCAACAATGTCATCGACCAAGATGCACACCTTACCCTTAACATCGCCGATAACATTCATAACTTCAGAAACTCCAGCTTCCTCGCGACGCTTATCGATTATGGCTAGGTCAGCATTCAGACGCTTAGCTAGCTGGCGTGCGCGCACTACTCCGCCGACATCGGGAGAAACTATGCAGATATCTTCACCAGAGAATTTGTCTTTAATATAAGGTACAAATACAGGAGCAGAGCTTAAATTATCAACAGGAATATCAAAGAAACCCTGAATTTGGCCAGCGTGCAGTTCCAACGTTAAAACACGATCCGCGCCAGCCGCAGTTATAAGATTAGCCACAAGCTTTGCCGAAATCGGAGTACGGCCACCAGTTTTACGGTCTTGTCTAGCATAGCCGAAATACGGGATAACCGCAGTAATACGATTAGATGAACCGCGCTTTAATGCATCAATCGCAATTAGCAGCTCCATCAAATTATCATTAGTCGGATATGACGTTGACTGGATAAAGAACGTATCTTTGCCGCGTACATTCTCCATAATTTCAACGAATATCTCTTTATCAGAAAAACGCTTGATTGTGCATTCCGTTAGCGGAACATCTAGATAATTGGAAATGAGCTCGGACAAGGCGCGGTTAGAGTTGCCGGAAATCAGTTTCATGATGTCATACCTTTGTATTATTTTTGTCTATCTAATTTAAACGCACTATAAGAAATATCAGCAATTAATCAAGATATTAATAGCGCTATAAAATAAAAAAATGTCATACCCGCGACAAAGCGCAGCTTTGTTGAAACTGTGGGTATCCGAAAGAGGCAGCAGCAAAGCTGCTGACATACCAGATCCCCTTTGTTGGTATTTTGCTAGCGCAAAATCAAGGTGATGACTATTGTGGGGTTTTTATTTTATACAAACCACGGATATCTGCCGTCCGTAATCTTTTTCTTTTCTATGAGTTGCCCTGCGGAAGCTAAAAAACTCGGCTTCGTTGCTATATGTATCAATATCCAGCATCGCTATATTTTTAAGCCCTGCGCGGAATAATCTCCACGCGCAATAGCCTGATAAATCAAACATTAGATGCCCTGCTTTTGAACCGCTCTGGAAAAAGCGTTCGCTCTCCTCGTGCTCTTCTATGAATGGGGAGGGAAAATCCTCACCTACTTCATAGGATGATTTGGAGATGCATGGCCCTATGCAGGCGCGGATATTACCATTAACAGCGCCTAGCTCAACCATAGCCGAAACCGTGTTTTCAAGAACTCCACCAAGCGCACCACGCCAGCCAGCATGAGCCGCGCCGATTATAGGCTCTCCGCCGTCTTTTTCTCCGAAAAATAACACGGGAGTACAATCAGCGGTCAGAACACTGAGAGCTAGCCCTGCTTTATCTGTGACATAACCATCAGCGCGCGGTCTATCGCTCCAGTTTTCATCCACTTTAAGCACTACGGGACTATGGATTTGATATAGTGATAACAGCTTACCAGAAGCCTCTGCCGCCACAAGCTCGCGGTTTTTGTGCACATTATCCTTATCATCATCAGAGCCAATACCGCAATTAAGCCCAGCACAGGTAAACTCGCTAACCCCGCCCTGACGAGTGAAGAATCCGTGAAATATATTATCATTATCCAAGGATTTATCGGTATAATATTTAAGTTTACTGCTCATATTCTAGTACCCTGCTGGCGTTATATTTATAGAGCTATGAAAGCACATGACCTTGAATAAATCGCCCATTTGATCGGTCGCTATCAAGCGTTTTAAGCCTTGGTCTAAATCAATAGCAACAGCCTTAGACTCCGCAACATTTTTTAGCGCAGAATGACGCGCACCTATGCCCAAGCTTAGCAAAAACTTTCGCTGAGTTATTATTTGCTCAACACTAACTCCCTGATTAGCCGCATGTTTGGATAATGCGTCAAAATCAATATGAGAAGTTATATCGCACGCGCCAATATCTTGCAGCACATCCACAAATTCGTGGCTTTTCATCGCCTGAAGCGTATCGCCATAATGTGAT
>DAOWDF010000330.1 GCA_030639165.1 Alphaproteobacteria bacterium | reverse complement strand
CCAATATTTTTACACAGTCAGTTGGGCTTTTTAAAGTTTAACGATATTAATAACTTACAGACGCTTAATTATGGCTAATAAAAGAAAGCCGGATAACATACATCTTTTAAAAAATACTTATCGTAAAGATAGGCATGGTGATCCAAAAAAGAAATTAAAAGTTAATGCAAAATTTCCAACTCAGCCAGCCTGGCTACCAAAAGATGCGAAAGCTGAATGGGCTAGAATCAAAAAAATAATGGAGAAGTCCGGCGTTATTACCATGGGTGACGCCACAGTTTTAATTCAATATTGTTTATTGTATTCTGAGATGAAAGATTTAAAAGAAGAGTTCCCCGCTGCGAAGCATGCTCAATTAAGAGTGGCCGCTGCTGAACTTGGATTAACTCCTGTAGCAAGAAGTAAAATAACCGTGATAAAAGATGATGACAATGAATTCTAATGTTTACTCACAGAGCATTACAGTACGCCGAGGATATAAGTAACGGCAAAATCCCTGCATGTAAGCATGTTATAAATGCTTGCAATCGATTTATCTCTGATTTATCGCGTAAAGATATATTCCTGGATTCTAATAAAGCAGAACAATGGTGTGAATTTTTAGAAAAGCTTCCGCATACGAAAGGTAAGTGGGCGGCTAAATCTGAGAAACTTGTTTTAAGTGACTGGCAAATATTTTGTACAGTTAATATATTTGGTTTTTATATAAAAAAATCAAAGCGAAGACGTTTTAGAAGCGCTTACATTGAAGTCCCTCGCAAGAACAGTAAATCATTTTATATTGCTGCAGTAGGCGTGGGCATGCTCACGATAGAAGGTGAGTATGGCGCTGAAGTTTATTGCGGGGCTACGACTGAAAAGCAAGCATGGGAAATATTTAGACCTGCTAAACAGATTTTAGAAAAAACACCAAACTTAAGAAAGAAATATAATGTTGATGTAAACGCTAAGACTTTAACAATATTAGAAAACGGCTCCAGGTTCGAGCCGGTCATTGGTGATCCATGTGACGGCGCAAGCCCATCATGCGCAATTGTTGACGAATTCCACGAACACAAAACAAGCGATCAAATAGATACTTTTACCACTGGTATGGGCGCAAGGGAGAATCCTTTACTCCTAACTATTACGACAGCCGGTAGTGATATGGGTGGACCTTGTTACGCATTGCGTTCTGATGTTATTCAAATCCTAAAAGGCACGGTTAAAGACGATCAAGTTTTTGGCATTTTGTACGGGCTTGATGATGACGATGATTGGGATACTGTTGAGGCTCAAATAAAGGCTAACCCTAACTATGGCATAAGTGTTGATCCTGATTTCTTACGGGGGCAACTTAACCAGGCCAGACGTTCAGCAGTCAAGCAATCCGCTTATAAGACTAAGCATCTTAATCAGTGGGTCGGAGCCAAAGCAGCCTGGATGAATATGTTGGCTTACCAGGCTTGCCGTAAGAATATTAAGCTTGAAGATTTTAAGGGCGCTAATTGTTATGTAGGGATTGATTTAGCATCAAAAATCGATATTGCATCGAAAGCTATTCTGATTGAGAAAAACGGAAAATATGCCGCATTTGTAAGACATTACTTACCTGAAGAAACAATTCTTGCTAATGATAGATACAAGGCATGGCATGCAGACGGATGGATTATATCTACTCCCGGTAATACGATCGATTATGAATACATTGAAGACGATCTAAAAGAATTAAAATCAAATTTTCAGATTAAAGAAGTGCCTTATGATCCTTTCCAAGCCACACAATTTTCTATCAGAATGTTAGCCGAGGGCTTTCCTATGGTAGAATTAGGGGCAACGGTTAGAAATTTTTCTGAACCCATGAAAGAATTAGAAGCTCTTATTCTCAAAAAAAATATCCGGTTTGATAAAGATCCTGTTCTAATGTGGATGTTTGGAAACGTAGTAGCAAAACTCGATAAAAAAGATAATATATTTCCAGATAAAGAACGTCCTGAAAATAAAATTGATGGCGTTGTTGCTCTTATAATGACAATTAACCGGGCTATGCTAGGGAAAGAATCTGGCAGTCTCGATGAATGGCTAACAAGTATGGTTACTAAATGAATTTATTTTCAAGAGCATTAGCATTATTTGGACTTGGCGGCATATCTAATTCCGATAAAGGACAGCAAACCGGCACATCTGGCGGCATAGGCACTGACGCCGGCATCGCCGTCTCAGATGAGCGAGCGATGAAGGTCTCCGCTGTCTGGGCTTGCGTTCAATATATTACAAATTCAGTTTGTTCATTACCAATAAATTTTTATGAAAAAACAGCAGATGGACGGAAAGAATTAGGTCGGCATTATCTTAATGATTTATTTCATGACTCGCCTAATCCTTTAATGAAGCCACGCGATTTCAGAAAAGCAATGACGCTACAATTATGCTTATGGTCAAATGCTTATGCTGAGATATTTTGGTCAGGTAATCGCCCTGTGGCTCTTGTACCGTTAAGGCCTGGCAGAATGACTCCATATTTAGTTGATAATGAGCTTGTTTATCATTATCAGACAGATGAAGGCATGCGAGTTTATTCAAAGCGATCCATTTTACACCTCAAAGGGTTTGGAACCGATGGCATTGTCGGACTTGAAAGACAGAGTTATGCACGTCAAACAATGGGGCTTTCAGTCTCAGCCGATGTCTATGCCTCGAAACAATTCGCCCATGGTGGCAACTCCGGCGCGGGTTATATTAGTTTTGATGCATTCTTAACAAAAGAACAAAGAGAACAGGCGCGCAAATTATACGAAGGCTTCCACGAAACAGCGTATGAAAAAGGCAAGGCACGTATTTTAGAAGGCGGGTCTAAATGGAATGAAACAGGAATGAATCCTGACACCATGCAAATGATAGAGACTCGGGGGTTTCAGATTGGTGAGATTGCCCGGTTCTATGGTGTGCCGGAAGTTTTGATTGGCGGTGGTGGTAAGTCGAGTTCATGGCCTGCTTCTTTTGAACAACAATTACTTTCATTTCTTACATTTACTTTGCAGGACTATCTTGACGAATGGGAAGCGGGAATTAAAGACTCTCTCATTATTGGTACGGATAAGCAAAAATTGTTTGCTGACCATGATGTAACCGGTTTCATTAAGATGGATTCGAAGGCTAAAAGTCAAGTACAAGCTTCCTGGGTACAAAACGGCCTTAAGACAAGAAACGAAATTAGAAAGATTAATAATGATCCACCTAAAGGAGGTGGTGATGATTTAACTGTACAGGTGAATTTAACGCCTGTTGACCAGCTGGCTAGCGCCACAGGACAAGACGATGATATATCAGTCGAATAACCCAGTACTTAATTGCGAATTAAAATTTGCTAAGAATGACAAGGGCGAGTTTGAAGGCTATGGCTCAACATTTAACGGCGTCGATGGCAGAGGCGATACGATTCTAAAAGGCACTTATGAAGAATCAATCTCCAGGATTATGCCCAAGATGTTCGTTAATCACATGCATAAAGATGTTCCGATAGGTGATTGGCTCGTCGCAGAGGAAGATAGTACGGGATTATTTCTTGCAGGCAAAATTGATTTAAATCATAAAGATGGCCCCACAGTTTACTCTGCTATGAAGCGCAAAGCGATGGAAGGCTTATCCATTGGCGCGCCCATGTCTAGCGTTGTTTTTGAGAAAAACAAAGATGGAGGGCGAACAATATCTAAAATGAACTTAGTGGAAACAAGCATTGTTACATTTCCAATGGACGCCAATTCCCAAATAATGACTGTAAAACAATCAGAGATTGAAGATTTAAAAAGTTTAAAAGATTTTGAATTATTCCTGAGGGATTCAGGCGTATTTTCAAAGTCAACGGCCACCGCTTATGTGAGCCAAATCATGAAGCTAAAACGGAGTGATTCTGTTGTGGATGATGAAATCGCAGAGCTAAAAGCGCGGATTATCCGTGAAAACACACAGCGTCTCATTGATGCAATAAATAAATAGGATATTATTATGACACAAGCATACACAAGCAACCTGACAGATGATCAGCGTGAGAATCTTGTCGAGTTAAAAGCGGTTGAGAAATCACTCGAAACTAAATTCGGTGAACTTGACGACACAATGGAAAAAATGAACGGCCAGATTAAAGATTCTGGTGATGCTTCGGCTGAAGTTAAAGCGGAAATGGAAAAGCTCACTAAGGACTATGATGGCTTATATGATCGCATTAAAGAAATCGAAGTCAAGGGTGTAAGCCTTAACGAAGAAGCTAACGACATGGATATTGGTACTGAATTTATTAAATCAGAACAATACCAAGCTTTAGTGGATGGTCGTCAAGGCCAGGCTCGCATGGAAATGAAAACAGCCATTATCAATGCAACCGGACAAAATCAGCCATTGGTACCTGCAGATCGTGTGGCGGGTATTATCCATGAGCCTAATCGTTTGCTTCGCATACGTGATGTACTTGCAGCAACTGGGACTAACAGCAATTTGATTGAATTCGCTAAAGAAAACGTATTCACTAATAATGCTGGCCCTCAGATTGGCGGTTCTCCGGAAGCGTTCGAAAATGTAACTAAACCAGAATCAGGCATCACTTTCACGCTTGAGACTGAACCGGTGCAAACTATTGCGCATTGGATACCAGCATCTAAGCAGGTTATTGCTGATTCAGCTCAATTACAGGGGTATATCTCTGGTCGATTAACGTATGGCTTAAAATTGAAAGAAGAAACACAGCTTCTTTCAGGTACAGGCGCAAACGGTGAGCTGAATGGTTTAATTACCCAGGCAACTGCTTATACGGTGCAATCTCCACAATTAACCAATGAAATGGATATTATCCGCGAAGCAATCAAGCAGGCTCAATTGTCTGAATACTTCCCGACTAATATCGTGCTTAATCCACAGGACTGGTATGACATTGATGTTAAGAAAGTGGGCAGCACCGCAACTGATGAGCGTTATGTTGTAGGTAATCCGCGCGAAATGTCAGCGCCTCGTTTATGGGGTCTCCCTGTTATCCTTTCAAATTCTATCTCAGCAGGTACATTCCTGTTAGGTGCGTTTGATATGGGTGCGGAAAATAAAGACCGCATGCAGGCTACTGTTGAAGTTAGTCGTGAAAACAGTGATAACTTTGTGAAGAACATGATCACAATCCTTGCAGAAGAACGTATTGCACTTGTTGTATATCGTCCGGCTGCATTTATCACTGGTTCACTGTAATAGGATTGGGGCTAGCAATAGCCCCATTTTTTATATGAAAATTAAAATATTAGGCAACCCGATTACTGCTCACGGCTCATTTGATAACGGCCAGATATTAACGGATGAAAAACATTCAAAAGAATTCCTAAATCATCTTATCGAAGCGGGTGCAGCGTACTGCATGGACAAAGAAACTTACGAAACAAAGGTTGTTGAGGTGGAAGCGGTAAAAAAGCCCCTGTCTTCACAATCATTGCAACCGGACAAAGCCTCCGGCAAGAAGACATCGAAAAAGCGCACGAAAAGACACAAGTCATAACAGTAAATAATGCCTGGGAACGCTGCAAAGACGCGCCTTTCCATTATGCATGTGACTTTAAATGGTGGGATGAGTACTACCAGGATGTTAAGAAAAGCTTTAAAGGCCAATCTTACACGATAAATGATGCATCTCAGGACACAAACCCCAATAAAGCCTATGATTTAACCCGTATTGACTCTAAAAACGGGGATGGATTAGGCAAAGATTGTATCCATTACGGTGGCAATTCAGGCTATCAAGCGGTGAATTTAGCTTATTTATTGGGCGCTAAAACGATACTTTTACTCGGGTTTGATATGTTTGGAGAGCATTATTTCGGAAAACATCCTGATATTTTAAATAATGGCTCACCTTATAAGAGTTTTATAAAATCATTCGAGACAATTGATCCTAAAAAATACGGAATAGAGATTATAAATTGCTCGAGACAAAGCGCATTAGAACATTTTCCAAGAACGACAATATCGGCATTATTATAGGCACTGGCCCATCATTAACGCTTGAACAAATAGAAAAAGTCAGTCATCTAAAGAAATTCGGATGCAACCGGGCCTTCGAGTTTGATTTAGATGTGTTAGCAGCGACTAACAAAGAGTTTTGGGATTATTACTGGCCTGAAATTAAAGATTTAAGATGCGATAAGTGGACACCTTACAAGCCAATAGCTGAAAAGTATGGCATTAATTACATTGAGGAACGAAACGAACCTGGGTTATCGACTAACCCGGCTTATATCCATCACCACCATGGTAGTGGACCTATAATTCTCAATATCGCTTTACATTACGGCATCACAAAGATGCTTTTAATCGGTTGGGATATGCGCTTTCCTGTTAATGGGAAAAGGCATTATTTTGGTGAGTATGCAAAGCCTATGCAGCACTTCACTAAGAATTTAGGCTTAAATGGTGAGATATTAGGATTAATCAAAGAGATGGAAACAATTAATCCCGCAGATTACGGAATAGAGATAATTAACTGCACAAAAAATAGTGCTTTGACCCATTTCCCAATGGGAAGCCTTGAGGATCACATATGATTCCCGTTTATATCGGCATTTCTGAAAGATTTAGAGAAATGGAGGGAATGACCGCTAACAGTATATTAAGAAACACTAATGCAGATGTTCAAATAACGCATCTTTATCCTGAAAAGGAAGAAGGTTGCACAGGCTTCACAAATGTTCGGTATAATATTAAAACAGGCATCTATTTAGATGTTGATATGATTGTTTTGGGTGATATTGCGGAATTATGGTCATACCGGCGTGATAATAAGTTTGTTTGTTTGCAGGATGGCTCCACAGAAGTTGCCGTGATAGATTGCAATCATAATTGTACAAATAAACGAGAGCATCATCTTTTACCGCTTGAACCGATTATACCTATTGAGTGGAATACTAAGGATGAGGTAATATCTGGTATGAAATTGCTTCATTTTACTAATTTAGCGACACAGCCTTGGTTTTTTGACCACCCAAACAAAGACGCTTTAAAAATATATGACGAATATAAATAATCCGGTTCCAGAAGACGAGCAAATTATAATCTGGCCTTTAATTGATGGCAGAATGCTGGAATTAGGCAATAAAAAGAACGCTAATGGCGTTTATAAGACTTATTTTGAATCTATCGGGATTGATCATACTTCGATTGATTGGAATGGTGAGGACGGAGCCTTAAAGTTAGACCTGAGAAAGCCGGTTGAGCTTGAACCCTTCGATATGATCACGAATATAGGTACTACCGAGCACGTTAGTGACCAAAAAGCTGTATGGGAGAACATCCACAACCTAACCAAGATAGGCGGCGTTATTGCCTCACTCACGCCGTTAGAAGGGGATTGGTGGTGGCATGGTGAGCATTATCCAAGACGGGAATTCTTTGAGCAATTCGCTAAAAACGGCTATGAAATTGAATATATGGATATAGGCCGTGAGCATCCGAATAGAAACTTATGTGTAAGGCTTAAGAAGGTAGCTCACAATGATTTTGTGATGCCTGAACCTGAAACCATGTTCTACAATCAAATGAGAGCCAGATGAACGGAATAATTACTGAAAAGGCCAAATATAAGAAAGGCTGGCATGGTGGGTTACCCGAAACGCCTTGTGGATTTGGTTCAAAACTAAAAAGCACAGCAAAACAGCGTGAATGGATACCCACTATATTA
Source organism: Alphaproteobacteria bacterium (assembly GCA_030639165.1). Classification (GTDB taxonomy): domain Bacteria; phylum Pseudomonadota; class Alphaproteobacteria; order Micavibrionales; family Micavibrionaceae; genus UBA1672. The sequence continues at coordinate 14 of DAOWDF010000330.1, read as the reverse complement.
GAAAAGTATAATAT
>DAOWDF010000195.1 GCA_030639165.1 Alphaproteobacteria bacterium | reverse complement strand
TTTCATTCTTGTAAATGCAATATGAGATATAATATCACCAGGCTTTATGTGTGGCAATATTATCTTTGTGAACTGATCCATACCAGCGCCAGTAAAACTAACGACTCTAGCTCTTAAGGCATTGCTAGGGAAATTCTCATATACGGCTTTTTCAAACTTGTTTAATGTTAACTCTTTGTCTTTTGGGGTGAATAAAAGCAGTTCGTTCTGCTCTTTCATTATTAACATACCGGATTCTTGGCTTTGTATATAAAACTCTATGAATTGTTGGATTTCGTCTAGGTTAACCCTGCCTTCAGGGTCGCTAACAATAACATGTAAGAATTGCCAATCGTCTAGGTCGTTTTTTTTAATTGCTATAGACTGGGCAAATTTAGCTATTTCAGTTTTGCTATCATATGTTTTCATTAGGAAGGCATCTTTCTTTTAAATGAGTAGTATTATCATGACTAAAGCCATAGTTTTTAATTGAGTAAAGTATAGCAAAACAGATTGGCGTAGCGTTAGGCTATCAGATTGATGTGCCCCCTAGATTTGTAGACACCTTGCATGGTAAAAAGCTTATACGCAGATCAACAAAAACTGGTAATAGGCGTGAAGCATTACAACTTGCAAGAGAATGGTGGGTAAAAAAGGCAGCGGCGTATTTTGCAATATTCGTGCTTATGATTGCAGCAAAGATGTTAACGGAAATATTTTACTGATCTCGTATAAATTAAACTAATAGGTAACTAGAGTAGCCTCCAATTTTTGTTTAGCTAGCTCTAGAGCTTCGCCCATCAACGGTATTAACTCTTGTAAATACATTATATCACCACCATTATCTATTGCATCTTTGGTATCATATTCCACTTTTTTAGCAATCTCGCCGATACTGATAATTCCCAAAGCATTGCTGGATGATTTTAGGGGGTGAGCATTTGACGCTATGGCATCTTTATCATCATTTAAAAAACCATTTTTTATGTTATCAATATACATCTCAGAATCCTCAATATAACCCCCGACCATTTCTGGCCAACGTTTACTAAGTAAAGAATGCGCCTCATTCAATACATCCATATCTATTGCATCAAGATCATAATCCATTAACCTTATCCTTTTGTTATTTTATAAATCTCCATTTAATAATTTTTAATATTTTGAGTATAGTTATCTAGATGGCGCAAGAAAAATGGAGCAGCTCGCTTAAGGGCTTTATCCATATCAATTGCTATATCTGCATTTATATTTTGTGGATGTGCCCTACCCCTATTTTCAACCATATCATGCACATCAGTTTCAAGGATTTCCGCAAGCCTTGATAGCTCCATAGCACCAAGCATTGCACTAGACGACTTCAAAGAATGCGCCAATATTTTTATGGTTTTAACATCCCCTTTATTACATGCCTCAATAATATTATTAATTATTTCCTGAGTGTTTTTTAAAAATTCTTCAACACCAGTGATAAATTTTTTGCCCATAATATCACGGTAATGATACAAAAAGTCTTCGTCTAGGACTGGAAATTCTTTGTTGCCGTCTTTTTCTTCCTCAGTATTTGGCTCTAACCATTTAGCAATAACAATATTAAGATCTGCCTTTTTCACTGGCTTAGATAGATAATCATCCATTCCCGCCTCAAGGCATCTATTCCTGTCCCCCTCCATAGCATTAGCAGTCAATGCAATAATAGGAACATTACCGATATCACCATCACTAGCCATTTTTTTGATTATACGGGTAGCCTCTAACCCATCCATAACAGGCATTTGCATATCCATTAAAATCAAATCATATTTTATATTTTTTACTGCATTAACCGACTCTTTCCCATTAACGGCCATATCAATATCAAACCCTATCTCATCGAGCATTTCCTCTGCCATCATGCGATTAATACGATTATCCTCAACCAATAAAATATGATAACCATCGAAACGAACCTCCATCATATTCGTCGCAGATTTATCAATCTTATTAGGTATAAACTTACGTAACATACCAAGCATTTCTGCCTTACGCATTGGCTTGGATAGATAATCATCCATTCCCGCACCAAGGCATTTTTCTTTATCTCCCTTCATAGCATTCGCCGTAAGAGCGACGATTGGTATCTCTTCGATCACCCTATCTTTTTTCATTTTGCTAATTATTAGACTTGCATCAAATCCATTCATCTCTGGCATTTCGCAATCCATAAAGATCAAATCATACGGCTTACCACTTACCATATCTACGGCCATTTTACCATCTTCGGCAACATCAACATTACAATTGGCACCCTCTAGAATTTCTATAGCAAAGCCCTGATTGGTTTTATTATCTTCTGCCAATAAAATCCGCGTATCCCTAAACTGAATAACATCCATTCCATTATCATTATCATTTGCCATAGAATTATCACCAGTAATCATAGCGTTAGTATTACCAGAATTATATTCTTGCCAAACCAGTGATAGCGTTTCTAACAACTCTTCAGTATAAACTGGCTTGGTTAGAAATGCAGAAAACCCAGAAGCAGAATATCTGCGAAAATCTGCCTTACCAGATGCAGCAGTAAGCATAATTAAAGCTGTTCTATTTAGCTCTTCATTTGCTTTGATTTCCTTTGCAAGCTCTTCTCCGTTCATACCAGGCATAATGTAATCAATAAGAGCTATATTATAAGGATCGCCTTGCTTCACAGCCTCACTCATCTTTTTTAGAGCTTCTATACTGTCATTACATATATCTGGACGCATACCAAAACCGCTCAATCTCTCTTCAAGCAATACGCAATTAACATCAACATCATCAACGATTAGAACACGCAAACTATCCAAATTATCCGCTGGAATTATCTCGCGTTTTTTTTCACTGCTGTCCTTTTCTAATGCAATAGTAAACCAGAAAGTTGACCCCTCCCCTACATCGCTATCTACGCCAATTTCACCATCCATCATTTGTGATAGCTCTCGACATATAGCAAGGCCTAACCCAGTACCCCCAAATTGCCGTGTAGTTGATGAATCAGCTTGAGAAAATTTATCAAAAATCACCTGTTGCTTATCTTTAGGAATACCAATGCCCGTATCTTGAACAGAAATTTTTATCTTTAACCGCCCGTCCCGCAGCTTAGCTTCCTTATCTTCTTCAACAATAATTAGCACATAGCCTTTCTCGGTAAATTTAATTGCATTACTTACCAAATTAACTATCATCTGCCTTATACGCCCTGAATCACCAATTAAATATTGCGGCGTATCTGGTACAAATCGTACAATCATCTCTATAGACTTTTCCCGAGTACGAATGGATAAAAGCGAAGCTACATCTTCAACTATTTGTAAGAGGTCAAATGAAATTGGCTCTAACTCCATCTTACCAGACTCAATTTTAGAAAAGTCGAGTATATCATTAATTATATCAAGCAAAGCATCAGCAGAGTTAATAACAATGCGGGCGTGATTACGTTGTTTATGTGTAAGCTTAGTATCAAGCAATAATTCCGTCATGCCAATAATACCATTCATCGGCGTACGTATTTCATGGCTCATTGTTGCCAGAAAATCAGATTTCATACTATTGGCATTTTCGGCATCTGTCTTAGCATCCTCCAAATCCTTAGCATATATGGACAACTCTTCCATCGTGCGTTGCTCTGCTATTTTTGAGTTATTAAGATTTGAGTATAGTGAAGAAAAAGCTAAAGCCAATTCTCCTAGCTCATCCTTACGATCCACCGGCAAGGTCAAAACTTTGCCGCCTTGATCATAAGATCTAACCTCTGAAATAATATTATTGAGGGGGTTAATAAAGAATCGTGAAACCCAAATTGTAAATGCTGAAACTATAATCGTTAAAACTAGCGCTAGAATAAAACTTTGATTACGAACAACTAAGGCGTCATGCAAAATTTCACTTTTAGGCGCTATCAGCACAATACCAAGAAATCTTTTATGATCATATGGGTCAAATTGTATCTTCAAATAATGGGCATACTGTCCGTTAACCTCAGAAAAAAATATATGCTTATACTCATGAGAATGATTGGTCTCACCTTTATGTTGCCCACCACCCTCATCATGGTCAACTTTTTCAGCTGTAACTTTTTTTAATAAAGGAAATTCATTATCAATAATATAACTCTTACCGAATTCAAAACCAAACTCTTTACTCTTATCTGGATGAACAATAAAATATCCGTTAGAGTTTGTAATATATAAGCTTTTATTTTCACCAGTATGCTCCCTAAGATACTTTAAAATCTCAATATAGCTTACATTTATAATAATAACACCAAACACCTCTCCATTTACATCGTAAACTGGTGTAGCCACGCGCAATGTCGGAGTATATGGCTTTGAGATTTCACCATGTTCGCGGTTAAGAGTAATATCTGAAAAATACTCTTCTCCTGATTTTAGGTTAATAGATTTATTAAAATAATCTTCGCTCCCCTTAGACTGTAATTCACCAACATCTAATATACGAACACCCCCATCTTCAGTGCGTTCTACCCGAACTAGCTCCTTTCCATTATCATTAACCCCTATATAGCGAATTTGCATATAGTGTGATCGATTATCTAAGATAGAATAAAATATAGATTCTAAGCGTGCTTTCCAAAGCTCCATTGAAGAACTATCACTGGGGTCAATACCGTTATTTTGTGAAGATCTTATAATGCCCTGCACAGAAGGCATTTGAGAGAGCATAAGTGTGTCATCACTAACTTCTTTATAAAGCGATGTGAAAAGAGGCAACATTGCGTGGCTATCATGTGACAGCTGATCAATCTCCTTTTGAATTATCAGGCTGTTAGTACGGAAATAGTATATTCCGCTAATAATTAATGTGGTAGCTAACGTCATAAAGAAAATGAACATCGAAACCTTATTTCCTATAGAAGAAAAAAAGATTTTTTTAGGATCTTGTTGGGTATTGCCTTTATTATTTGCACTATGTGCCATAACTCACCTCATTAAATTACTTCTGTTTTCAATCAATTAGATATAATAGCCGAGTCACCATAGACCTACCACAATCATGGGTTTAATCTACTCATAGTTATAAAAGTAATTATCATAGGCAATAGGCAGGTAGATGCATTGACCACCTACCATTAACTCTTACTATAAACTGTACATGAAAACATATTGAATATAATTAATTAACTATTTTAAACACCTACGTATTCAATTTTGAATTACTTTTACATCACACAAAATAATAAATATATTTTATCATTTGGTATTTTTCAGTGCTCTATCTAAGCGAATAAGAAAATTATCCTTATTAAATGGTTTAACTATATAATCCACGGCTCCAATTTCTAGGCAAGTCGAAACATCACTAACTTTATTATCAGTCGTCAACATAATAACCGGTACATCACGGGTATTTGCACCATCTTTTAGTTGCATCAAAACCTGATTACCATCCATATTAGGCATCTGCCTATCAAGAAGTATTGCAGCTGGTAGCTCTTTTTTTGCCATTTCCAATCCAGCTTCTCCTCCAACTGCCGTAACGGGCATATAACCTGCCTGCTCCAAAATAGATGCAACCATACTAAGAATGGTGTTATCGTCATCAATTACCAAAACCTTTGTCATTTATATATCCTTTTTAAAAATTGTAATAATATAAGGAATAATTTTAACGATGCATCTTTCAATAATGAAAAAGCCAAACACATGCACAAAACAACCACCTATGATAGTAATTACTTTATATAGCTTTCCTTAAAAGTCTAGAAAGTTTTTAAATAAATTGGGGGGGGCTCCTGCTCATTTTTATCCATATGTAATTATATTGACAGTAATTGCCCGCTAGTTCTGCAAAGATAAAAAGAAATTAGCGCATAGCTTAAGGACAATGCCAAAGCACCAAATTGCATAATTGTTTGGGCTCATGCGTACCATATAATTTATTTTTCGTAAGGAAGGTCTTTTCAGGCTTGACAAAAGGTCAAAAAACCTCTTTTCTGCACACTTAAATTTGCCTGAATTAGGTTACTTCAAATGGAGGGGTGGTCGAGTGGTTAAAGGCAGCGGATTGTAACTCCGCCCGCGTATGCGTACGCAGGTTCGAATCCTGCCCCCTCCACCATTTTCCCTTTTATCGATATTCATTTACATTCACAGGCAACCGCTGTATCCTTTGTTATTCAAGGGGTTTGGCGTTACTTATGCCCTTTATCGTTTGTTGTTGTTCGCCTGCAACCGCTCAGAATGTTGGTATATTTATTGGACATACCAACAACAACGCAAGCGAGGTACCAACAAATGAAACTTAATGATACAAAATGTAAGAATGCCAAGCCTTTAGACGTGCTGTCAAAAGCCCTAAGTAAGTTAACTGATGCCCCACCAAAGCGTTGCTGCCCATATCCACCCAAAGTTTTATACTTTCCGCCATCTAGCAAAAAATCATTTGGTCTTTGTCCCATACTTTTTATATATTTAATATCTGCACTATAAAAGTAAGAACCCCCAGCCAAAGCCGAGGGTTCTTATAAATTCACAATATATTAACTAAAGTAATGGGTATTACCCCTGCCCTACCTAACCCTAATTAAGAACGAACTCTTTCAAGGAAACCATTAACTGTATCATTAAGGGCATTTGCCTGCATAGAAAGTTCTTTAGCAGCATCCAGCACCATTCCTGCTGATTGGCCAGTTTCAGCAGCCGCTTGTGTTACCTCACTAATATTTTCTGTAACATTAGCAGTCCCCTGAGATGCCTGCTGCACATTCTCTGATATTTCCGCAGTTGCCGCGCTTTGTTGCTCTACAGCGCCAGAAACAGCGCCAGAAATCTCATCAATGCGTTGAATAACATCTAATATCTCCTGTATAGCGTTATCAGATTCTTTTGTCGCTGTTTGTATATCTCTAATTTGCACAGAAATCTCTTCGGTTGCCTTCGCCGTTTCACTTGCTAGCCCTTTAACCTCACTAGCAACAACGGCAAAACCCTTACCGGCATCCCCCGCTCTTGCAGCTTCAATCGTAGCATTAAGAGCCAACAGATTTGTCTGCTCAGCAATATCAGAAATTAAAGTAACAACCTCTCCTATTTTGCCAACAGCAACTACCAAATGCTGAAAACGATCCGATGTTGCCTTAGCTTTTTCTTTTGCTTCCCCAGCCATTAATGTTGAACGTGATACCTGATCTTTAATTTCCTGAATAGACATAGACAGCTCCTCAGAAGCACTCGCAACCGAGCTAACATTAGCAGAAGCATCATCGGCAGCAGCAGAAACATTTATTGCCTTTTCACTTGTTTGATTAGAGTTCTGTGCCATAGACTGCGCCGTAGATTCCATCTCAGTCGCAGAAGAAGAAACAGTGTCTATAACGGCACCTATTTCCTGCTTGAATGAATCTGCTAACGCATTCATTGCTTCACGGTTTTCTAATTCAGCACGTCTTTCCCGCTCATCTTGTTGAGATTTTAAATTCTCATTGTCAGCCAACTTTTCTTTAAATGAATTAAGGGCCGCCGAAATTTTTCCTGTTTCATCACTATATTTTTCGTAAGGAAATGTAGCATTATAGTTACCTTGAGAAAGCTGCAATACACCTTTATATATATTCTCTACAGGGTTTACGACGGTAAAATGAAGCATAAAAGTTGTAAAAGTTACAATTAATAAAATTATCACTGTTGAAGTCATAGAAATTAACAAAAGGTTTTTACTTTTAGTTTCAAGAATTTCTAGATTATGGTTTATCTCTTCTACCTTATGATGATCAAGATAATCTACCTCTACAAGCAATTCCACCAAAGATTTTTTCATTTTTTTAGCAATATTATCAAATTTTGCCATATGAAGATTACCCTGCTCAGGGCCACCCTTAATATATGATATAGCCATTTTTTTCCCTGTTTCATAATATTTAGGGAATATCTCATTAGCATCATTTATAGAATTTTTTATGTTATCCAACCCTAGTTCATCTGCCAAGGTATAAGCTTTTTCTATATTTTCTTTAAATAAAACAGCCTGCAGTTCTGCCTCATCAAAACCATCATTTAATCCATTAAGGGCACGCGTAGCAGAAATATCAGTCAACCATTGCTGAACCTGCACTATATTCAAATTAATATCTTTAATTATAATGGTAAGCGGCAATAATTTTTCTGTTATTACATGAGATTCTTCTGACACAATATCAAAAGATTTTGTTTGCTGATGTTCAACATAGGTAGTAATTGCAGTGGAACCAATAACAACTAAAAATAAAATTCCTGCAAATATAAGTGTTTTAGTTTTAATTGCTATATTATTTAAATAGCTCATTTCTGTATCCTTTTCAGTAAAACTGGCATGCTGCCCGATTAGCCCAGACACTATATATGATTAAAATTTACAAGTATAGACGACAAAAACCCCCATTAATGATTTAACAGGGGTTCTTACTAATATTGATAATTTCAAAAAATTATATTATGCAACTTCTAGCTCAGGCGATGAATATTGCATATCATTATGCGCATTCCAGTCATGAACAAAATGCAAGATCTCATCCATATTTGCATCGCGCCTGTTTTCCATGCCATATGTAACTTCACCGCCCCATTTATCCTTGTGGCATAACGTTCCTGAACGAAATGCGGACATTATACGACGAAGATTTGCCTCACCTTCAGCATAATCACCATCACCATAATTGGAAATTGCTACTTTTTTAGCTGCATCATATGCAACTAATGCTTCTTCACTATCTGCTCCAGATGTGGATACCGCATTTTTATAACCCTGATCATTTTTAATTTTTTCTTCAATATCATCATTAATCATATAAATAACTGAATACATGGGTGCTTGCTTACTATAATCATCCAAAGCATTCTCAACAGATGGCCATTTTTCTAATGTGCACTCACCCAAACCGAATTCAAGGTTATTATC
>DAOWDF010000056.1 GCA_030639165.1 Alphaproteobacteria bacterium | reverse complement strand
TGCTGCTACATACTGATCCTCAGATAGTTACGCGTGGCCAACTTCGTAATCAGAATAAATACAAGGCACAGGATTAAAGACACTTACCTCCTCCAGTAACCCCTTATCCGCCATCCCGCGCACAACAGCCGCACTGCAGCCAGCCATATCCGCAATCTCAGCCGCTATACGGGTTCTACCATCTCGCATAACCTCCATGACTTTTTGACGTTGCGGAGATGATTTTATATTAGATACATCATGTTTCGTATCTAAGTGAAAACCAGCCTTCGGCTTTGGTGGCAGCAGCCCGCCCCTAGCACTCAAAGACATTTTTAAAACAGAACCCTTCATCGACACTGTATAATGCGCCACCCAATCAATAAAATCACGGTGAGCTTTGGGCATCGGATCAAGATCATATTTTGATATAATGCATTTAAGCTTTTTAGGGTTAAAATCCCCTGCTGGCTCTCCCCAAACCACGCCAGCAATCTCACGGTTACCAAGCGGTACGCACACATAATCACCAACGCCTACATCAATATGCGCGGGCACAATATAATCATAGGCTTTATCTATCGGATAAGGAACAAGCACACTCATAGCCTTACTAGCCACAGCTCCAGTATCCTTTTCCTCTGAAAATAATGAATTTTGTTCCATATCTATTTTGTAGCATTTTGATTGAATAATTTCTAACTGTTATATTTCAATTGACATATCATCTGTTATTTTATATATCATTACCCATGGAAAAAATTTATATAAAAGAAATACTGGCACACGCCTTCAATAAGACTCTTAAAAATTTAGAGAAGCCTCTAATGTACTCGCCTGAAGAATTTAAAATTGGCCTGCTGCATGTCATAGACACACTTCCCAGCACAAAGGCTGATTTCAAAGCCCTATTCATGGATAATACAAGGTTACTGCAAACTCACAAAGACATTAGCGAGAGTGATATTAAACACTATATGGAATATGTAGTTGATTACGGCGTATTAAAAAACACACTGCCCTCAAACACCAATATTAGCGAGATGGCCACAGAAATGACGGAAGCAATAATTAACGCGCAAAAAAGCCAATCCCCAAGACTAAATCAAGATGCAATATCTCGCTTCAATGCTATACAACTAGATTTTTAAACATTGATTATTCAATGACATCCTGTAATATTTCGTTCCTAATGCTGAATATGGTTAACCACCTTGTTAAGAATAATATTTACGATGTGAATGCTAAAGCAACGCATTCAAAAAGTGACTTTTCAAGGCTCACAACAAATTTTATAATAGACACGATGGAAAACCAATCACCAGCATAAGGTTACTTAGCCAGCCCCCCTTGACATAAGTATAAATAGACCATATATAATGCCTAATGTTTGACCAACTAAAAAAATTATTACCAGCATTTCAGTTGGTTTCTTCAAACTCTCAAAAACAAGAGGAGACATACTCTCCTGACCAAATAAAGACAGGACTTACCCACCTCATCAACAACATCGCGCCAGATAATGGCCACCATGAAGAAAAACGCGCTATATATCTTGACGTTATCGACATGCTAGATATTAACAGCCCAATGACCGAGAAAGAGATCAACTCCTTAATGCTAAAGATGATTGATAATATGATTACTGCAGGATATATGTCCCCAGAACAAGAAAGGGATATCAATAATCATCACACTGCAAATTCAAGAACATCTTTGATAATCTCATCACACCAACAAACGCTAGATAATTCTTTATAATCCAGACACTAAGCCCTTGCACTAACTTACGAAACATTTTACGCTGCCCCGTATAAAACAAACTTACATCAGGGTAATAAAATGAAATTCTTCGTCGACACCGCCGATATCAATGAAATTAAAGATCTAGCCTCCACAGGACTTTTAGATGGAGTTACAACTAACCCGTCTTTAATCGCAAAATCAGGCAGAGAATTCCTTCCCCTAATCAAAGAAATATGTGACGTAGTAAGCGGCCCAGTTAGCGCGGAAGTCGCTTCAACTGATTACGAAACTATGCGCAAAGAAGCCGAAGTATTACGCAAAATCGCAGATCACGTTGCTGTAAAAGTTCCACTAACACAAGATGGTTTACGCGTATGTAAAGAGCTATCCGATGACGGTACAATGGTAAATGTAACGCTCTGCTTCTCTGCTGGTCAAGCAATCCTAGCCGCAAAAGCTGGTGCATCTTTCATATCGCCATTTGTTGGGCGTTTGGACGATCTTTGCCAATCTGGCTTAGAACTTATCTCCGATATCTTGCGCGTATATGATAACTACCCTGAATTCGATACAGAAGTTCTGGTTGCCTCAATCCGCAGCCCAATGCACATAATCGAAGCCGCGAAAATGGGTGCTGACGTAATCACTAGCCCACCAAAAGTAATCAAACAACTATACAACCACCCACTAACAGATAGCGGTTTGGCTGCATTTGTTGATGATTGGGCAAAAACTGGCCAAAGCATTTTGTAAAGTTACAATTTACTGTTCATTAGTAATCTTTGTGGCTTTATAGACAGAGTTTTTATGCTAGAATCATTAAATGCTTAAAGTGATTCGTGATATGCCTGATAATTCCCAAATTGATAAAAAAAACGTGGTTGCTTTTCTGCAAAGCAATCCTGATTTTTTACGCGACAACCCCGATGTCTGCGATTTATTGCTGCCGCCTGAAATGGCTAAAGGCAAGGGAATCGCAGATTTCCAAAGCTATATGATTGACCGCCTAAAAACCGACAAACAAAATGTTTTGGATAGCACGCGTGAGCTAGTTGAAAATGCGCGCTCCAACATGAATAACCAGCAGCGCATACATCAGGCTGTACTCCGCTTACTCGAAGCTGAAAAATTCGATGACTTTATCCACTGCATCACCATGGATTTAGCCAGCATTTTGGATATTGATATCTCTGTATTTATTGTCGAGGCGAATGGCACAGATATTCCGCATATACATCAAAATGGTATTCGTATTCTACCAGAAGGCACAATTGATAGCTGGATGGAGGATAAACCAGTAT
>DAOWDF010000141.1 GCA_030639165.1 Alphaproteobacteria bacterium | reverse complement strand
CGCAGTGAAAAAGGTGCGGTTATAATATCTGATGGTCAGCACATTAAAATTGATGCTGCTGCCGTAGATAATGTAGTAGATACAACTGGCGCAGGCGACCAATTCGCTGCTGGCTTTCTATATGGCCTAACCGAGGGCAAACCACTGGAAGAATGCGGTAAGCTAGGTTCAATCGCTGCTGGAGAAGTAATCTCGCACATAGGACCAAGACCAGAAGTTAAGCTTGCAGATTTAGCGGCTTAATAATATGCACCCAACCTCACAATTAAATATGGTGTTTCTAGTCGCTGTAAACGCTTTTGCGTTTGAACATAGTGCGTTACTAGGAACACCAATAAGAGGAGTAAATACAAATACTCCCATAAATGATTTTCCTTCATTATCTAATAGTTATAACGAAGCAAAAAATAGGCTGTCAAGCCAAAGTAAACAGGTTGTTAAAAACAACTACCCCACCATGGTATATCGCGACAATCACATGACTTATGTAAGCTAGCGTAAAAAAGATCACTGCTAGACTCTACCTACTCTTAGGTTAGCTTTTGTATTGACATAATTAAGCAGCTCGGTTATACTCCCCCACATCAAAATGGGAGTAATAAGAAATGAACAAATATTTAGAAATGCTAAAGCCAGCTTTTATAGCTTTATCAGAACAGGTTACCAATACACCTGTAGTAGAAGATAGCTATAAACCACCAGTAATCGCGGAAGGTAAATTAATTCCAAATACAAAAACCTCTTCCCCTGAAATAATTATAGAAAATAAACGGGGCGATTTAACTGAACCCAACCACAACACAAAATCGTTACGTCGGCACGCTACTGAAGGGTTTGAACTTTGTGATCATATATCAACTAACAGCACCTCAACAGAACACTCAATGGCTGGTGAGCTTCTACCAAAGGCACCATCTATCCATGAACTCCTTAAAGAATATGAAATATATGCATCAGATAAAAATTTAGACAACCTTAATGAAGGACAATGGAAGGAATTTTTAGAAGAAGCAGGCATTGATAACCCAATGATAGTACCTAGCGATCCAAGCAGATACGACCTATAAGCCACTGATATCTATGATAAAACAACTTATCAGAACGCCTACACGCCAAAGTTTGACAGTTAACACCCTTTCTCTGTATATTGCGCGCAATGAAACAATATCAGCAAACAGAAAAGGATTTGATATGAACATGAATAGCCCAAATGAAATGAGCACAAAGCAAAAAGTTCTAGTAACAGCATTCGCAGCTGCCACAATAGCACTATCCTCTACATCATTAAGCAATGAGCATGATGGTGAACAAAATAACCAAGGATATACTAATTCTGTACTATCGTTGCTTAACCCAAACAATCCCGATGGAACACCAAAAGTTGATCCAAAATATAGTACATATAGCTGGTAGGTAAAATTACTTACTAAATATAGTCGTTCCAATTTGTTTTTAGACAAGGCATAAGGAGCGAAGCCTATATTAATAGGCGAGTAACGCAATAACACGGTATAAAAACCAAGTGGGACTACTATAACAGAAAATTAACGGCTTGGAGAGTGGATTGTAATTTGATATCGTTATTATATGATAAAATATTATAAAGCTATTTTCGCCATACCATTTATTTCCTGCTATCTTTTAAGTTTTGCAGCTCTAGCAACGGATAACTCCGAATTTGGCCTAGCCATGCACGGAGCTGCAAAATATAGCTCGGCTAGCATGCATCTCGACTACGCTAATCCTGATGCTCCTAAAAATGGAGCGCTGAAAATTGCGGCGATAGGCACGTTTGATACACTTAATCCCTACTCCATAAAAGGTATAGCTGCCAAGAACATGAATTTGGTATATGACCGCCTAATGCGCCGCGTCTGGGATGAGCCATTTACCATGTACCCCCTAATCGCCGAGCGCATGGAGGTGCCAGATGATCGCTCATCTATCACATTCCACATTAACCCAAAGGCACGGTTTCATGATAATACGCCAATAACTACCGCTGATGTTGCATTCTCATATGAGACACTCAAAGATCATGGCAGACCTAATATGCGCAACATATATAAGCTGGTAAGCAATATAGAGATAACTGATGCACAGCAAATAACATTCAAGCTAGGCGAAGGTTACGACCGCGAAACCATAATGATTATCGCGATGATGCCAATCATATCAAAAGCATGGTGGAGCAGCCGCGACTTCGACAAAACCATAACCGAAGTTCCGCTGCTAAATGGAGCTTATCGCATCAAAGAATCGGAAATAGGTAAAAAAATAACTTATGAACGCGCAGATAATTACTGGGCAAAGGATTTATTCGTCAATATTGGGCACTATAATTTCGACACCATTACATATGAATATTACCGCGATAACACAATCGCGCTCGAAGCCTTCAAGAAAGGTGATCTAAACCTCCGCCGCGAATGGGACGTTAGCAAGTGGCGCACCGCCTATGAGGGTATGAACGACAATCAGGTAAAGCTAGCGGCAAAACACCAACGCCCCGAACGCAGCTCAGGGTTTATATTTAACCTCCGCCGCGCGCCCTTTGATGATATAAACGTGCGTAAGGCTCTATCCCTTGCTTTTGATGAAGATTGGGTTTCCAAGAACCTATTCCATGGAGAGTTTAAGCGTATTGACAGCTATTACCCCAATTCAGTTTTAAGCAGCGCTACGCAAATAAAGAAAGAAAAAACATCGTTCCGCCTAAATTTAAGAGCTGCGGCAGATTTGTTAAATAAATCAGGCTGGATAATAGAAAATGGCAAGCGCATACATAAAGACACCAAAGAGCCACTAAGCTTTGAGCTTCTGCTGTCCACTCCACAAGATGAAAAAATTGCGATAACATATCAAAGATCATTAGAACGTCTTGGCATAGACATGAAAATCCGCATGATGGATAGCGCAACATTCCAGAAGCGTAAGAATGAATATGACTACGATATGATTGCATTTTACTGGCAGAATAGCCTCTCCCCAGGGACTGAGCAATCTTTATACTGGTCATGCAAAGCAGCAAATGAGCCTGCAAGGTTCAACTATTCTGGCATATGTAAGAAAGAACTAGATAAAGCCGCGCGCCAGATTGCAAACTCAAAAACATATGATGAGCTAACAAATTATGCGCAAATAATTGATCGTATTTTGCTTTCAGAATATATTTCAATTCCCCTATTCTATAAAGGCGTTGACTATATCGCGCATGGAAAACACATTAAACGCCCAGAAATCACTCCAATATATGGCGTTGTAACCGAAAGCTGGTGGATGGAGTAACTCACCTAAATTTTTATATTGAGGTGAATCATTATATTTGTTACTCTGATTGAAGTTATTTATTCAAAATAAAGATTTTATCATGATCATTCTCCGTTACTTCCTAACGCTCGCTATAATAGTTACATTTTCTCTACCTGCATTTGCTGGTATCAATGATGATATTGAGGAACAAGGCCAATACTGGCAAAGAGTTCACACGTCATCTGCACTGTATTTACGCGGCCCAAAAGCACAACAAATGCTAAACCGCAATATTGCACGCTGTGTCACTGAACTTCGTGAGCTTGAACGTTTAGGCGCAGTAAAAGACGCTATTCCTGAATATGCCCAAGGCATTGTAATGAGCACTAATGAAGCAGAACTAGCTGGTTGGGACACACCAGAACGCGACAAAGAATTATTCGCCGAGCATTCAGATTATATCGACTTCGAAGGCTGTATGCTTGCAAAAGGTTGGGAACGTATAAAATATGTACCATATGATGTTATTGGCCAATCCGATGAAAATTACAAAAGAACACATACCAAGCACCGTGGAAAAGCCCGCAAAGGTGAATATGTAGCCCGTACTACAGATTTCGATAACTTAAACGAATAATGTAATCACATAAAATATAATTTTAAGAGCTGGCCGTAATTTGCGACCAGCTTTTTTTTATATGGCCTTTAACCATATCAACACTCAAGCTATCCATTAAACAACCTACTATTTTAGGGTCATAACCTTTAAAGTCTATAAGCTCATCAAATGTTTCTGGCGTAGATATATGAGTACAATGCGCACCCCATGGCCTGTATATGTGCGGATAACTTGGGCCAAACAGACCTAATGTCGGCGTACCAACCGCAGCAGCACAATGCATCAACCCTGAATCATTGCCAATGAAGAAATTACAACGAGCTAGCGCTGCAGATGCTCCTGCAGGATCAGTTCTTGCTATAATATCTATACACATATCTGAAGGAACGCTCCCCAAAACCTCGAGAGCAATTTCCTCCTCATTCGGCGCAGCAAAAATAGCAACTCTAGCCCGTGGCATAAAACCATTCGCCGATCGTATCCATTTAATAATCTCAATAAAATTCTCTGATGGCCATGTTTTACCACCCCAATTAGCACTCGGAGCTATACCAAGCACCATCGCGTCATCATCAGGGATTAGATCACGCGCCACAGATAATTGTGCCTCAGTAAAATATAACGACGGAGATGGTGGATTTTCAAGCTTCATGACAGACGAGTTCTGCACAACCTTATGCAAGGTTTTATCGACATAAGAGCCATGGATAAACCTCTGCTTAGACCTTATAGCCCGCGACACAACCGAGTTACGCAAATCAACAACGACATCAAATCGCGTAGCAACAATTTGACTCCACAAATCAATCCAGTGCTTATTATATTTCTGCTTCTTCATTGGAATTATGCGCTCAATGCGCGGGAAACTATCAAATAATGAAGTCACCAACTCACCACAGCAAATGGTAAATTTAGCCCTAGGGCAAGCTTCAACCATATAATTCAGCAAACCAGTCGATAAAACAGCATCGCCAATTCGGCTAGATGTGATAAACAATATATGCTTGGCATTTGGGTCAAGTTCAGGAGACATTTGAATATAATGACAGAAGCACCCTATATCGTAAACTTAAAAAACCGTGGCAAAATAATTATTTATGGCGCTGATAATCGTACGTTTCTACAAAGCCTTATAACCAATGATATTGAGCTGCTAAACTCTCAACCCTGTGTTTATTCCTGCCTGCTAACCCCGCAAGGAAAATTCCTCTACGACTTTTTTATTACACAAGATAATGATGGAGCATTACATATTGATTGCGAAGGCGGAGAGCGAACTAAGGAGCTTGGCAAACTACTAAATATGTATAAGCTCCGTGCTAATGCGAACATTGAAATAATCGAGGACAGCCCTGTTTATGCCGTAATCAACAGCTCTGATCATGGATACCAAGACCCACGCTCACCCGATATAGGCTATCGCGCATATACAAAACCAGACCTGCCCGAAAAAGATTTTGCGCATTGGGATGCTTTAAGAATATCACTATGCATTCCAGATGGCAGCCGCGATATGATCGAAGGAAAATCAACATTGCTTGAATGCAATATCGATAAGCTAAACGGCCTGTCCTACGATAAAGGTTGCTATATTGGCCAAGAGCTAACCGCCCGCATGCATTATAGAGGTTTAGCTAAAAAGCATTTACAAACCGTAACGGCAAAAGACTTAGAATTAGAAACACTACCTAGCTCAGGAGAACCTATCATAAAAGATGACAAAAAAATCGGAGAAATGCGTTCATCTAGTGATGATATTGGCTTAGCTTTGTTAAGGGATATCTAACCAGGCTCATTATCATCATGGCGCCATTTTTTTAAAGTTGCCCCAAACAAACCATTCATAATAATACCTAAGCCACCAAAACCAGCTATAGCCCTAAAATCCTGACTTATAGGTGCTTGTTCTGGTATATCTTCAATACCATTAAAACAAGACTTCATATAAAAGTCATAAGAAGGAAGCCTCTCTGTGCCATATATTCTCTCACGAGCATAATCATCTTGGCATGCAGCAACGGGATCCTGCAAGTAATTGCCGCGCCACAAATCATGCTCATCTTGTGCCTTAGCAGCAAAATGCAACGATAAACATGTAATTACGGCGCTTCCCACAAGATTTATAAAATATTTATTTTCGTGCTCTAGTAACGATAAATCAGACATAACCCTACCTACTCAATGCAATGCAATACACAACATTACATAAAGCAACCTACCACGACTTGCAATCATTATATGTAAAGGCTTATATTAAGCGCTCTTTTTACTCTTAATATCTACTGTTTTAGCAACCCCTGCACGGATAGCAGCCTGCGCCGCAGCAAGGCGAGCAATCGGCACACGGTAAGGCGAGCAAGAGACATAGTCCAGACCTATCTTCTCAAAAAATTCAATCGAAGCAGGATCTCCGCCATGCTCACCGCAAATACCTAGCTTAATATTTGATTTTGCACTACGCCCTTTGCTTTGCGCAATATCAACCAGAGAACCAACCCCATCAACATCTATAGATACAAATGGGTCACGCTCGTAAATACTGCGCTCCGTATAATATGGCAGGAAGCTAGATGCATCATCACGACTCATTCCTAGTGCAGTTTGCGTAAGGTCATTCGTGCCGAAGCTAAAGAAGTCCGCCGATGCCGCAATCTTATCCGCAGTTAATGCAGCTCTAGGCAACTCAATCATTGTTCCAACAAGATACTCAACTGATGAGCCCTTCTCTTCAAATACTGCCTTAGCAGCATTTTCCACAACTTCGCGCATAAGCTCCAGCTCTTTAACAGCGCCGACCAAAGGAATCATAACCTCAGGAATAATGCTATCACCTGTTTTAGCAGATACATTAACCGCAGCCTCAAAGATAGCACGCGCCTGCATTTCATAAATCTCAGGATAGGTAATACCAAGACGACAGCCACGATGTCCAAGCATCGGGTTACTCTCGGTAAGTTCAGCCAAACGCAAACGTACACGCCCCTCATCGACCCCCGCAGATTTAGAGAACATCGCAATATCCTCATCACTATGCGGCAAAAACTCATGTAACGGCGGATCAAGCAAACGTACAGTAATCGGCAAGCCGTCCATTATTTCGAATAATTTTTCAAAGTCAGAACGTTGCTCCGGCAATAACTTATCCAAAGCCGCACGACGATCACCCTCATTTTTAGCAAAAATCATCTCACGGACATTTTGAATGCGCTGCGCATCAAAGAACATATGCTCGGTGCGGCAAAGACCAATGCCTTCCGCGCCAAACTCACGCGCAGTGCTCGCATCAAGCGGAGTTTCTGCATTAGCGCGCACTTTCATGCGACGACGAGCATCCGCCCACCCCATTAATATACCGAAATCACCAGATAATTCAGGCTTAATAGTATCAACACTACCCAGCATAATCTCACCGCTAGCACCATCAATAGTAACCAAATCACCTTCTTTTATAACCATATCACCTTTATGAATTACCTCTGCCCCAGCATCAATATAAAGATCACCAGCGCCAGCAACACAAGGCTTACCCATACCGCGTGCAACCACAGCCGCGTGAGAGGTCATCCCTCCGCGTGAAGTAAGAATCCCGTTAGCTGCGTGCAT
>DAOWDF010000300.1 GCA_030639165.1 Alphaproteobacteria bacterium | reverse complement strand
TCTACTGTTGAAGTGACATTGAATGATGATGTTACAGGGACAATCAGGAAAGCTGATCTTTCACGTGAACGTTCAGAGCAACGTACTGATCGTTTTGCTGTTGGTGAGAAAGTTGATGCTAAGATCACTTCTGTTGACAGAAAAGCACGTAAAGTTTCTTTGTCTATCAAGGCACATGAGATCGAAGAAGATAAGAAAGCTATGAAAGAATATGGATCAACAGAGAGCGGTGCTTCTCTTGGTGATATTCTTGGGGCAGCTCTTCAAGAAAAAGATGGTAAGAAATAAGAGGTAATATTTTTACCTCGTGACAAAATTATTTGAAGCCGGCCGTAATGGTCGGCTTTTTATTTGTTAAAAAATTGTTCTTTATCAATGGGTTTTGCTTGACGCATTTATTTAGATAGGGCAATCTGATGTTGTTCTTATATATGATAGAGGTTGTTTTGATATGACAAAATCTGAGTTAATTCAAAGATTAGCAGAATTAAATCCGCATTTATACTTGCGTGATATTGAAAAAATTGTAGATACTGTTTTTGATAGTATTTCAGAGGCTTTGGCGCGCGGTGATCGTGTAGAGCTTCGTGGCTTTGGCGCATTCTCGGTTAAGCATCGTGAAGCAAGAATGGGGCGCAACCCGCGTACTGGCGAGACAGTGCATGTCGAGGCAAAGCGTTTGCCATTCTTTAAAACCGGTAAGGCTTTGCGCGAAAAACTTAATAGCTAGAGCTTGGGGGCGTGTTTGAATGGCTGTTTTGCGCGTGTTAGTCGGGTTTATTGTGACTGGAATAATTGTTGTATTTGCAGTTCTTAATCGCGCAGATGTCTCGGTATTTTTGAGTCCAGTTCATGATTCTGTAACGATGCCTATCTATGTTGTTTCCTTTGTTTTTATGGCTTCTGGGTTTGTTTTCGGCATGATAATTACATGGCTGAATATGAGCGGCGTTAGAAAAGAAAAGCGCAGGCAGAGAAAAGAAATTAAAATATTACAAAAAGAAATAGAGGGTTTGAAAAAATCTGGATGTGATAGTAATCCACCTATTGATGTCGATATTTTACAAGCATTACCCGTTAAATAATCAAAATTAGAGTGACATAAATAATGATCGAACAGCCTAAAATATTTTGCGCTATTGATACTGATGACCTTGATCGCGCTTGTGATTGGGTGGCGCAAATTGCTCCAGTTACTGGCGGAATTAAGCTAGGCCTTGAGTTTTTCAATAATTTTGGCGCATCTGGAATTGAGCGGGTTTTGAAATCTTCCCCTGATGCGCAGCTTTTTATTGATCTGAAATTCCATGATATTCCCAACACTGTTGCAGGAGCGGTGCGCGCAATATGCAGCAATTTTTCTCCTGCTTATCTTAATGTTCATGCATCGGGTGGGCGTGAGATGATGGCAGCAGCAAAAGATGCTTGCGGCGATAATACTAAATTATTGGCAGTAACTATTCTGACTAGCCTTGATGATCAGGCGATCGCAGAGATTGGTTATAAGGATGGTCTTTCTGATAGGGTGGAGCAGCTGGCTTTGCTTACCAAGGATGCAGGTTTGGATGGAGTTGTATGTTCAGCTCATGAAATTAAGGCTTTGCGCGCGGCTTGTGGGGATAGTTTTGCCCTTATGGTTCCAGGGATTAGACCTGCGGGAGCAGCAAAAGGGGATCAAAAGCGGGTAATGACCCCGCGTGATGCTTTGGCAAATGGGGCAACTCATTTAGTGATTGGTCGACCGATTACGGGGGCGGCTGATCCAGCGAGGGCAGCACAGGAAATTATTAATAACTTATAAGAGGATAATTAAATTTTATCTATATGTAGTGCAGCATCAAGATTAGGTAATTGAGGGCGAATGACTTCACGAGTTCAGGTTAAGATTTGCGGTATAAAAACCCCCGATGTTTTGGAGGCTGCGGTATATGCGGGGGCGCGCTTTATTGGTTTTGTGTTTTATCCACCATCCCCGCGCCATGTTGAGGCGGATACTGCGAAAGAGCTATCGCTTATGCTGCCGACAGGCGTGCGCAGTGTTGGACTGTTTGTTGATCCCACGGATGAGCAGTTAGATGCTGTGCTTGGCATTGTGCCGCTTGATATGATTCAGCTGCACGGGTCTGAGAGCGTGGAGCGTATTGCGGAGATTAGGGCAAAATACGCCATGCCGATTATCAAGGCATTTTGCGTGAGCAGCGCAGCGGATATTGAGGTTGCGCGTGCGTATGAGGATGTCGTTGATTGGTTGCTGTTTGATGGTAAATCAGGCGGCTCGGGGCAGAGCTTCGATTGGAGCTTGCTTGCGGGGGAGGCGTTATCCAAACCTATAATGCTTTCTGGCGGCTTAACGCCTGAGAATGTGGGGGAGGCGTTAAGTGTTCTTTCTCCTCAAGCTGTTGATGTTTCATCAGGCGTTGAATCTTCGCGCGGCGTAAAAGACGCTAGTAAAATCGCAGATTTTATTGAGGCGGCTAAAAATTCTTAATTTCCAAATTTGCAGCAACTCACCAATATTTGTTACCATACCCTTATGAAAAATTAACTATTATAGTGTTAAATATACGTAACTTCGTGTTTAAAGCATTAAATAATGAAATTAAAGGGTAAGTATTATGAGTACACGTGTTTTTGAATCTGCTGGTCAACGAATTGATGCTATTGGTCTTGTAGCTGAAGAAGTGGAAATTAATGGTGCAGTAAAAGATAGGTTGCTTGCGGACGCAAAAACGGGAGCTTATGACAGTGATGAATCTTTTATGTTGCTAGAAAAGAATGGCATTTCCGTTATGATGGAAGAAGAGTTTGGTAGGGGTAATCTTGATAGTGTCTTAGTTGCTGAAAAACTCTTAGAAAAGTTGCAAACAAGTCTTAGGAGTGGTGATTTGTTGGCGGGTCTGTCTAATTTGACTGAAGATGCGTTGGGTATTGATGGTCTGTCTGATAAAATGATGGAGCAACCAGCAACGCCTGAATTGCAGGCAATGATGGATAAATATACTGAAATAACTGTGACTTATAAAGATGATGATTTGATGCCATGGAATGATGATGGCGAGGGGGTCGCTGTTCCTTTAACTGATGAGCTATTAACTAAAATTATTAATGGCGATATTTCTAATGCGCAGATCAATATGGGGCTTACTGAAATAGCAGTTGAATATGGTAAGGTTACTAATGTTATGGACGGTCTTGAGGATATAATTCCTGAATCAGTTATGGATGATGCTGCCACGTTTGCTGTAAATGAACATAAAGCTGTGACTGTTGTTCCTTTTTCTACAGATACAGATCAAGGTGCAGATATACAATATATGTATGTTGACGACAATGGAGGGATTATTGGTCTACCTAGGGCTGTTGGACCAGATGGCGGGGTTGTGCATATTGATCCGAATGCGCCGACACATAATTCTACTGGTGGTACGCCTGATAGGGTAATTGGGAGCAATGATGGCGCTCCACATGTTGATAATAAGGTAGTGCCGCAAAAACCGGAAATTAACCTTAAAGGCGATTTTGAATCTTCTGCAAAGGGGCTATTAGGTAACGAAAATAATAAGCCTGAAATTGAGGTGATTCCTTTTCAGCTATCATATGAGTCGGGAGTTAAGATTGAAGAGAGTAAGCTTACTACAGAACTACAGGAAAAAATGTTACGATTAGCGGAATTAGATCCATATATTAAAATTGATGTTGGTAGTAAAGATGGAAAAGCTGATGGTATGTATGGTCCTAAAACCCGCGGATCTGTTATGGAAGTTGAAAAATATTTTGGCGCAGGAATGGAAGTTCTGCCAACTGGCGTTGCAGATGAAAATCTTTTGGCTCAAATGGATAATAAAATTGCAGAGCTTGAATTAGCTGCTGCGCCAAAAGTTGATCAAGAGCAAGAGACTACGTTGGGTAATGATAAAGCAGTAGTGGATCAAATGATTCTTAGTAGCTAATACTTCACAAAAATATATTTTATGTTTATAGTCCTGTCCCATGACAAAAGAACTCATGGACAAGCCTGATGAGCGCGGGCATTTTGGTGAATATGGCGGAAGATACGTAGCGGAAACGCTTATGCCGCTTATTCTATCGGTTGAAAAAGCTTACGTGGAGGCTAAGGCTGACCCTGCATTTTGGGCGCAGTTTGATGATTTGGCGAAGAATTATATTGGTCGTCCTTCGCCGCTATATTT
>DAOWDF010000009.1 GCA_030639165.1 Alphaproteobacteria bacterium | reverse complement strand
TGTCGGGCAAATGAGTTCTCGTGTTGGCAAGTCTAGTGCTATTCTAGTGCAACCTTTAGAGGAAATGGACAATGCTGGTATTTCCTCGCCACTGGGTGCATATATTCCAGAAGGAGTGGGCTTACGTTTTTCCGAGCTAGGCTATAAAGTTTGGCTGCATCAGGTTGCGGCAAATGGTAATAGTGGCCTATATAATCCACCACCTGAAAATTCTAAGCCAGCCTTCATCTTAAAGGGAACGTATAAGTCAAATAATGACAATCTGGCGGTTTTCTTGCGCTTGGTTAATGTTAGATCGTCTCAGGTCGTTGCTAGCTTTGACTATGAATTACTTTTATCAAGAGAAGTAAGGGATATGTCCAAGACGCAAACCCGTATATTCAGGGTCGCAGACTAGATTTAATATTATCTTGCCATCAGCACATGGTAAAAGTGATAGCTGCTATCGCTGGAGCATTGAACGCAGGCTTGCATTGATGGCTTGAGCGAGAAGCTAGTGGGGTCTACTGTGTTAGGCGTTGAGGCGAATTGTGTACCCGCATCAAATCTTGAGACAGCTCCATCATATAGGCAAGCTACTGTATCAGTAGGCTGGGTAGCATCATACCCAATAATTTCATTTATTTTCAGGCAAAATTCTTGAGTTACATTTGGCAGTATTGCGATTAACTCCGCTGATGCAGAGCCAACATCTGGAAAATCAGTGTTACCGTAAAATTCCCATGCGCTGCCGTCATTTATATCTTCTGGAGGAGTTCTGTAATAAGCTCCCCCTCCCTCGCGGGCAAATAGCTGGTCACTTTTATCTGCGTCTGCGCCTAGGTCTCCATAATCGGCGTGGGCATCGGGATGAGAAAATCTGATATCTACCTCACTAAAGCCGTTTTGCATGATGAAAGTTATACCACGTTCAAACTCTGCGGCTTGCTGCTGTAGCTCTGTTGCGCGCAGTATCAGTGTTTCCTTGTCTATATTCGCTCCGTGCTGCGATGTTCCTTGTATGGCTGCTGTAAGCGCTCCAATAAGAACGACGGCAAGTAATATAATGACAAGGACATTGCCGCTTTCTTTATTGCTTTGTTTATTCTTCTGTTGCTGCATATTAGTTGGCTATCTACTGGTAGGGGCTAGGTGGGATTGCTATGCAATCATTAAGCATTCTACAAGCGTCATCAGCGCTCTCCTTTGTGTAACCATGTAAGCGACCTCTAAATATCCACCCTTGAGCAGTCTTAGTCGGGGCTATGGTGCTCTTGGCGTGCCTTAGGTCAGATGTTAGTTTACTGAGGCTCTTTGATAGTGCTACATTTGTGCGTTCACGACTTGTGAATGCCCCGATCTGTATAGCCCATTCGCCACGCCTTTTTTTCATGGCCCTTGTCTTCTTTATTTTGGAATGAGCAAGATTTTTTTTGCTATTGAATATATATGCAGGAATATCCTCGCCCTTATGTGCGGATATTGCAATTAAACCAGTTTCAATTCTGTTACGCACAGAGATATCATAGTCGCCCTGACCAATCATGCGGTTGAACATTGAGTTTTGATTATCTGTATTCAGCATATTCCAGCGCGGATTATCAATTTTTGCAACCTTAACAGCGCTCAATATTGGTTTTCTTTGTGGCATCGGTACATTGTTCTTCGCAAAGCTTGGTCTGCTGAGCTTAGTGTATGCATTATCAAGTAGTTTTGCCATTTGCTTGTTTCTGGAATTGCCGCTTTTCCCACCAAATACTACGCCAATTAATCTGCGATCATTGCGCACTACTGATGTAACAACATTAAACCCTGATTGTCTGATATAGCCAGTTTTCAAACCATCCATACCATCGTACGTATCCATGAGTTTGTTGTGGCTTCTATAGGTTTTACCCTTATAGGTAAAGCTCTTGGCGGAGAAAAAGTGATAGTGTTTCTTGTATTTTGTAACAAGGATGCGCCCTAATTTAGCCATGTCCCTTGCTGTACTTATTTGTTTTGGGTGATGCAGTCCAGATGCGTTTTTAAAGCGTGTTCTTCTCATCCCAAGCTTACGGGCTTTTTTTGTCATCAGTTTTGCAAAATTTGCTTCTGTGCCGCCTATTTTCTCCGCTAAAGCCACGGCAATGTCATTTGCTGATTTAGTTGTTAATGCGTAGATAGCATCTTTAACCTTGATAGTTGACCCTGGTTTCAATCCTAATTTGCTTGGTATCATGCTTGCTGCATGATTAGATATGTGCACTCTGCTATTAAGGCTTAACTCGCCTTTATCAAGCGCATCAAAAGTCATTAACAGTGTCATCATTTTTGTAAGTGAAGCAGGGTGCAAAACTTTGCCTGCATTTTTTTTATGCAATGTCGCGCCTGTCTCTGCGTCCATAATAAATGCGGCATATTTATTATTTGCCTGCGCACTTAATGGGGCGGTTAGTAGTGCTATAGTAAACATAGCGCATGATAAAATAGCGGATAATTTATTAGAGTTTTTGCGTTTTTCTTCTAACATTTTTAAAGTAATACCAATCAAGATTATTTGTTGTTTCTATGAAAAGAAACTGGTGTGACTTCCCCCAGCCCATAACCAAATATTGTACATTAATTACCGTTAATTGTCTAATTATAGCACAATATTTTATTTTGTGCGCTGCACAAAAATGCTTGACTCAATTTATTTATGGCACTAGCTTCATTATATGTTGTGCGGTGCAAGAATATTTGTTACTTTATTCACAGAATTAAGTCACTCGAGTTCCTTACCGCTAAATAGTAATATTAATGGAGAAAATTATGAGCAAGATCGCTACGCCACAATTCGATGAAATAATGAAGGGTGCCACAGATTTCGGTAGCCAGTACACACAAGCCTATTCAAAATCAAATGCTATCTTCATGAAGGGCATTGAGGACATCATGGGTGAAGTAATGTCTTTGGCAAAAGACTCTGCTGAAAAGCAAGCTGAGTATGTTAAAACTGCAATGAGCAGCAAAACAATAAATGAGTTTGCTGAAGTGCAAAACAAAATCGCAAAATCTAACTATGATGATTTTGTTGCGGGCGCAACTAAGATTTCTGAAATTGGCAAAAAGCTTATTGAAGATAGTGCCGCTCCGGTAAATGCCGAAGTAACTAAGGCTGTTAAGAAAGCTACTACAGCAGCGAAAGCAAAAGCTGCTTAATAGTTAGCACTTAAATATATTATCAAAAGCCTCTGATCGTTCAGGGGCTTTTTTGTTGGGTGGTTCGATATGGTTTGCTTATGCATGTGCCTTTGCTTATAAAAAGATATGACATGATAATGTTTATAGTGTTTTTGCTTTTTAATTACACTAGGCAGCCGAGGCGAGATGCGCGGAGCGTATATTTTATACGTGAGCACAGCGAGGCCGAAGGATAACAACGTGTAAGTGAAAATGAAAAATATTAGATTATATGATATAGCTGTACAAGAGATTGTAAGCGCAGGTAATAGGCTTGATGCTCTGGGTTTAGCTCCCGCGACCAGTGGAAATTACTCTGTTCGTACTGGCGAAAACGAAATGGCGATTACCGTATCGGGAGCGCATAAGGGTCATTTATCGCCTGAACAAATTATGCGCGCCGATCTGGGTGGTA